>NZ_JAKEVJ010000018.1:0-50665 GCF_022398425.1 Shewanella sp. Isolate7
CTTTACCTCGTGCCTTAAACAATACCATCTCACAGAGCAAAGGCTTCTTGACCGATAAGGCTACCCGACCAACATACTTGGCGCGGCTACTTGCTCTGGCATAGAGCGCTTTAAGTGAACATTGACGGCCAAAGGGATGAAGGCGATAAACACTCAATCCTCTAGCCCGACCGAGCCAGTACCAACCAAGTTGCTCCACCTTTCTAAACCAGGGATTACGAAACCCTGCATCGGTAACTATCAGCGGGGTGACGTTTGCAGGTAACACCCTATGAAGCTCATTGAGAAACTGATTATGAGCAGTTTGCGTTCCTTGCAGCGCTAAGGGAAATGTTCGCTCATAAAGGGTGATTGAACGCCCCTTAATGGCGATAGAGGCCCTCAGGGCAATGAGTTCGCGCCCTTCACGCATATCAGACCAATCCACCAAAACAATGGGCATGGTGTGCTGTGTCAGTAACCACTTAGCATGCCATTGGTAGACCGCTAGTCTCTCGTGATGAAGATGATGGTTGCCGAGCAACCTGTCGATACGCTTAATCGNACCTAAAGCGGTCAATGTAAGACGGTCTGAATCAATGAGAGCCCGGCAGGCAACCATGAGGGTATTTAGACGCTTTTGGTGAATTTCTGGGCAATGTTGATAGAGGGATTGATGTAAGATAGTTAATGCTTGCACCTTGGAAGTCCGTGATTGTTTTTTGTTTGCGCTTAATCAGATCACATTCCAAGGTGTAAGTTCACTCTAATTTCATGATTTATCTCAAAGTTATCAGGGGATTCCTCAGTGCTGAGCGCCAATATATTAGTTAATTTGTATGAAAAGCATTCCGCTTCTTCGGTGGCGATGGAGATGAATATACCCGCCCCCAAGGTAAGCCGCTGTCTGCAGCATGCCCGAATGATCTTTAACGATCCCTTGTTTATTCGTAAGAAGCATGGCCTGGAACCCAACGATTTTACCCGTCAACTCTACCCTCTGGTGAAGGCGCTGGTGCAATGTGGCGAGCAGCTGCATCAGTTGGAGATCTGTCACGATCAGGCCGCGAGCCAGATCATGGTGCTCTATGTCAGCGATCTCTTGATTGCCGAACTGCCCCAACGCCTGAGTGGCGCCATCAGCGAGGCACAGCTGCCTATTAGCTATGAGCTGCGTAGCGGCAGTGTGGATCTGGTAGAAGATCTGGCCCAGGGGCTTATCGATCTGGCAATTGTCAGCGAGTCTTCGGATAAGGCATTGCAAGATGATAGGCTCAGTGTCGAACCACTCAAACAGTTAACCCATCTGTATCTACTCTGCTCCCTCAAGCATCCCCTGCTGCAGCAGGAGATCAGTCTGGCCAATATCGCCAACTATCCCTACCTAAGCGCATTCGGCCAGTTTGATAAGCTGGCGCCGGATCCCTTCCAGCGTTACTGCGCCCAACACAGACTCAGCTGCCATCCTGCGCCTACCGAGATAGGAAGAGAGGGGCTGGCCTTTAATCAGCTTTATCGGTATCTGTCGGACGATAAGACGGTGAGCCTGTTGCCTTACAGTAGGGTGTATGAACATAGCGAGCTGCTACCCGGCCTGCATGTATGTTGCTTGTCGAGCATGGATACCAAGCGTCTGTATCAAGAGCAACCCTATCCCAGGCTCTATATGTTGAGCCGCGGCGGTTGCGGCGCTGCCCATCTCGACTGGCTAAAGCGGGAGATAACTCAGCTGATCAAGCAGAACGTGCACTAGCCAGCGCATTCGGCGCGGCCTGTAGCGGCTAGGTGCTCTTGGCGGTTAAACTTATCTCTGTGCTTGTCTAGGCTTGGTCCAAGGCCCGTGCAAGGGGGGCGCGCTTCGGGGTCACTCGAGCACAGTGGGCCTGCATCTCGAGTAATTTCTCCGTTAAAATCCTGCGCAGGCAGTTCACCAGCTCAGGCTTGATCCCCTTATGGCAGTGCAGATAGTAGCTCTGCGTCTCAAGGTCTGTGGTTTCTAACCAGATCTTAGAGATATCCAGGTAGTCCACGTCGTTGCGATTCTCGAAATAGCTCATAGACATGGCCGAGGAGAGCAGGGCGATATCCTCGCTGTGACTGACATGATCCACCAACATCCTCAGGCTCGGGCTCTTGAGGGCCACACGGATCTCTATCTGTCTGGCTCTTGCATACACCTCTATAGGATGAGGTTCCTGCTCCTGCAGGTGGGTGTTGACCAGGGCAATAGGGTAATCAAACATCTGCCGCAGCGGATCCTCGCTGTGAAGAATGGGATGATCCTGTCGGGCGACGATGAAGAAGTGGGTGATATCCCCCAGCTTAAAGTTGTTCACCATGGGGTGGTTGATCGGCTCGGTGGAGATGCTGCAGTCGACCTTGCCCTGACACAGGCGTTGATTGACCTTATCTGTCCAGGGTTGAATATTGATATTGACCCCACCCTCGATGCAGCTGCAGGTGTTGTGTACACAGTTCATCGCCATCAGTGACCACTGCTCATAGGTGGCGACGCTGAGCTGATAAGGTTCGGCGCCCTTGTCTATGGTGGCGGCCACTATCTTGTCGTATTGCTCTACTATTGTCTTGACCATGGGATAGATGGTCAGGGCGATCTGATTGGGTTCGAAGCCATATTGCTGGCGGATAAAGAGCTCGTCTTCCAGCACCTCCCGCAGGCAGGTAAGGCTGCGGCTTACCTTAGACTGAGTGGTACGTAATCGCTCGGCCACCGCACTGCCGCTCTTCAGCTCAACCAGTCCGATAAATACCTGCAGGGTATAGTAATCGAGTCGGCTCACTTTCTTTAGCATGACATATCCCTCTATCGGCAGGTTTCGATGGCGTTAACAGGCAAAAATCATAGATCTTATGCCTAAAAATTAACCAGTTGATGAAGGTTTCTTTTAGCACGGATTGGTTAAAAATTCTGCGGGTGACATCACAGTTAGCCGGCGGTAAGCCTTGCTGTAGAGCTTCATCAAAGTCTGCCGATACCGAGCTTTAGGGGGAGTAAGCCAAAGTTCCCCATGTGGCAGCCTTAACTGCCACATGGGGGGAAGAGTGACTATTGAGGCGTCGGCAGGCGGTTCTTCTGCTTCTGGTAGAAGTAGGCCACCGTCAACAAAATGATGCCTATGATGATGAAGGCGACCACCTTCTGCACCAGCACGAAGGAGGCCATGTCGATAAACAGCACCTTGAGACAGGCGAGACCAAACAAGATGCCGGCCAGTCGTACCAGGCTGGCCTGTCGAGGTCGCAGGCTGAGGAACATGAGCGCGCTGCCATGGCTCACCAGCAAGATACTGCTGACAGGCGCGGCTATCTGATCCCCCAGCTGATAGCTCCAGAGGAAATAGCTCACCGCCAGCAGGCTGTGCCAGCCCCATAACAGGGCGGGTTTTGGCAGCAATTTCCTGTGTGCCTGAACCCCCAGTCGCTTGCCCCTGAGATACCAGGCGAGCACCACCAATATGCCAAGCTCGCTGAGGCTAAACAGTAGGCTGCTGATATCCAGCCCCAGGGGGCGATCGCCATGCAATATGATGGGCGCCAGCGGCAGCGAGATGAGCGAGGCGTAGGCCAGGCCATAGCCGGGTCTTAGCGCCTCGGCGAAACGTCTGCCCAGGGCATTGTCTCGCTCAAGCAGCAAGGCAAAGTAGGTCGTTAACCCGAGGAACACCAGCGTCCATCCCGGGGCGATGAGCCCGGACAGGGTCTGTACGGCGACGGCGACTACCAAGGCAAAATAGAAGGGGCTCAACTGCCATGGGAAGCGTAGCAACAGACGCCAGCGGCGGTTGAGTCTTTGATAACGGATAAGCACAGTTCCCATCGCCAGAGCGCCCAGGACGAGGGCGACAAGCCCCTGCCATTGGTTGTCTAGGCAGCTCACGGCGGTGAACAGCATGGCCGTTGCACACAGCACTTGCGTCTCAATCACCAGACTCCTATGGCGCACGAACCTCGCGAGGCCGAGGGCCATGGCGCTGGCCAACCAGAGGTAGATGGGCAGCAGCGCCAGATAGCTGCGCAGCACCTTGGGCAGCAGGATGAGTGGCACGGCCAGGTAACAGATGAGCTGCAGATAGTAGGCCAGGCGCACCAGAGGCGACTGAGGTGTGTATCGCTTATACCAGTAGTAGGCCAGCAGCAGGCTGCTGAACAGTTCGATACGCGCCAGCTTGGCGTTGAGGGGCTGCTGGGCAAAGTTGACGCTGCCCGCCTCTAGCATGCCGAGCATGATGAGGCCGCCTAGCGGCAGTAGCCAGAACCAGGCCATGATCTCGGTAAAGCGCAGCTCGTTTCGCTTACCAAGATAGAGCAGCATCAGGGCGATCAGTGGCAGCCCATTGAGATAGAAGTCTGGGCTCAAGCAGTAGCCGATAAACAGCGCGGTGATCGCCAGCAGCTGACCAAAAACGCCCTGCAGGGCGCGGCGCAGGAGTCGCTCCGTCCCGGCAAGCCTATCCCCTAGGGTATCAATCAGGCGTATCGCCTGATAACAGGCGGCGCAGCTTAGTGTAAGGGTGAGAATGAGGATGAGGTTATCGCTCATTCCCGCGGCGCCACCCAGCTCGCGGTGACTCACTGCCAAGCTGTCGAACAGGGTCAGCAGGTTGCTGCCAAGGCCCATCGCCAACAGGATATAGGCCTCGGTGCGAATCGCGATAAAGTCATGTTTAGCGCCTAGCCAGAGCAGCAGTAGGGCTTCGATCAACAGCACCAGACCCAGCAGATCGGCGCTGATGAGGTAGAGCGCCGCCACCCCGGAAAACACCCCGGCCGCGGCCAGCATCAGCGGGGCTACAAGGTTATCGCGCCGTATCTTCCAATAGAGCAGGGCGCAGATAACGCCGTTGATCGCGAACAGCTCGCCGGCGTAAGAGGTAAACTCCCCCAGGGTATAGAGGGTAAAACAGAGCATGGCCACGGGCACCATGAGCAGGCGCGCACTGGGCTCCCGCTTGGCCTGCAACCAGAGGCTACCCAGGCCATAGAGATAGAAGAGGGCGTTGATGCCCGCCAGTGCCAGCATCTCCATGGGGCCGATGGGGGCTAGGGGCAGAAACAGGAAGAAGCTGAGCAGCTGGACGCAGGCGATATGCAGCAATGCCGTGATCTCGATAAGCATCGGCCAATTCAGCTTATGGCTCTGCACCAGGGAGCAGGCACCTATGATGAGCAGGTAAGGCAGATAGAGCAGCGGAGCCTGGCTGGCATCGAGCAGCATAAGCGGCGCCAGCGAGCCACCACACAGGGCGATGATGGCCACCACCTTGGTCTCCAACTTCATCGCCAGGCCGTAACCCAGCAGGGTATTAATCAGCATCAGCGAGAAGGCCGCGCTCTCCGGGATCAGCTCAAAATAGGGGCCGAGGAAATAGATACAGAGATAATTCAATATGACGCCAAGGCCCACTATGCCCGAGGCATAGTCCTCCATACCGGGCTTGGCCCGCCGGATAAAGAGGCCGCCAGCAATGACGGTATTGGCCGTTACCAGGCCGAGCAGTGCCTTACCCAGCTCGGAGAACCAGTGGTTGATGGAGTATTGCAGCAGGTAGCCAAAGCCCAGGGTCAGGGTGATGATGCCCGCCAGTGTCATCAGAAACACCGCGCCTTGTCCTTTGGCTTGATAGTGTTGATAGAAGGCCTTGGCCTGCTCGCCGAGGCCGCCGAAGGGGCCGAGTAGCAAATTAACCAGCTGTCCCAATGAGCCCTGCAGCTGAGCCGCCGAGTTGGCGAGCTGCTGGCTTATACCGGGAACGGCGGCCTTCTGTTTTGTGGTTCTGTTTGAGCGAATTGGAGCTTGAGCCTTAACTTGTTCCTGTGCCTGAGGAGCCTGATGCAGCCAGGCGTCGTGGCGATAGCTGGTATCGGCCTGCGGACTGAGTTCGCCTTGCTGGGATGACGCTATCTGCTCTAACTCTAGCTGCTCTAACTCTAGCTGCTCTGACGGTAACGGCTCTGATTGCGCCTGCGCTGCTTGCGAAGGCTCTGGCTGGAATTGCGCTGATGCTAAGTGAGTTTGCCCAGGCAGGGTTTGTTCAGGCTGAGTTTGTTCATGCAAGGCTTGTTCAGCATGAGTTTGCCGTGACAGGTGTTGGCTTGAGTGGCTTGGCGCCGATGTTGAATGCGCTGAAGTTGAGTGCGCAGATGTTGAATGCGTCTGATCAGAAGCCTCGGGCTGGTCGTAGCCCTCCAGGGCATTGACCCGCGCGTTCAGTTCGGCCAGCTGTTGGCCAAATTGCGTCAGCTGACGGGTGAGCGCCGCCTGATCCGATGCCTGTTGTGATTGCATCGTCTCCAGGGCCCGAGTGAGCTTGCTGACATCTTCCTTCAGTGTCATCGCCTTTCCTTTGGTCTTGCCAACTTATCCTAAGACTTATCATTGTACTTGTAGTTTAGGCACTTAGGGAAGTGGTTGATATTTGTGTGAATGCGGACGTTCACTTGTTTTCCAAACTCTGTTTGGATTAGCGTCGTGGGGGCTTCCCTCGTTGAGACGAATACGGCCTTCTGGCCGAAAAAAGTCGTGGGATTCCATCCCACACCCGGGCAAGGAGGACTGCTCGTCCTCGCCCTCCTTGCATCCACCCTGACGCCCCCGACGAAGTTGTTGATCCTCATGCTTCAATGAAAATCGCCTAACGACTCGGATGGGACTCCTGTCCCTCCGAGCCTTAGCCATCGTCCATGATGGCTATACGGCATTTTCATCTGCGCATTTCGGCAACTTTGATGGGGATTTATCGTTGCCACAACCGGCATTTGCAGCAAATAAGTAAAAGTTTACTCTGACCGGACCATTTGTGCTCATGCCACGATGATGAAGCACCAGATTGAGCGATCAATATCTAAAATGGGATCAAGTGCGCAAGGTCACATTTTTTTCTGTCAATAGGGCTTGGTGAACACTTACAATTACAGGACTACAACGATAAGCTCGCTTAAGCACGAGACCTACTGCTGCCTAAATTAATGAGCTGCGAATTAACTATTTAAATCAAGGAATGATGATGAACAGAGTACAAGCACAACAATTACTACAAACAGCTTTAGCAAATCCAACGGCTGAATTTCGTGATGGACAATGGGAAGCCATTGATGCACTCGTTAACCATCGTCAGAAGCTCTTGGTAGTCCAGCGAACTGGTTGGGGTAAAAGCTCGGTTTACTTTATCAGCACTAAAATATTTCGTGATCGCGGTATGGGGCCAACTATCATTGTTTCGCCCTTACTGGCTTTAATGCGCAACCAGAAAGAGTCTGCGCAGCGTTTGGGTATTATCGCTGAAACCATGAACTCCACCAATCAAAACGACTGGCAGGGGGTGACTCAACGTATTCTTAATAATCAGATTGATTGTTTATTAATATCACCAGAGCGATTAGCGAACGACAACTTTATTGAAACGGTGTTGCAACCGATTGCTGATCGTATCGCCTTGATGGTGATTGACGAAGCCCACTGTATATCGGATTGGGGTCACGATTTCCGCCCAGATTATAGGCGCATTGTTAATATTTTACGCCAGCTACCGGCCAACACCCCTGTTTTAGGTACTACAGCTACAGCAAATGATAGAGTCGTTGAAGATATACAAACGCAGCTTGGTGATATTCAAATTCACCGGGGGCCGTTAATACGAGAAAGTTTAGCATTGCAAGCAATGACACTCCCTGATCAAGCATCTCGTTTAGCATGGCTTGCACAAGTGATTCCAACCTTACCTGGCACTGGTATTGTTTATACCCTAACGGTGCGAGACGCAGAGCAAGTTGCTAATTGGCTATGTGAGAATGGTATAGATGCAAAAGCCTACCATGGCAGTGTGGAAGCGGAAGGGTTTGAAAATAGTAACTTGTATCGGCAACATCTTGAGGAGTTACTCTTACATAATGATTTGAAAGTGCTTGTTGCAACGACTGCTTTGGGTATGGGTTATGATAAGCCAGATCTAAGCTTTGTTATTCATTATCAAGCACCTGGCTCTATTGTTGCTTATTATCAACAAGTTGGGCGTGCAGGTCGTGGTATAGATCACGCGATAGGCGTGCTAATGTCGGGAGTGGAAGATCAAGATATTCATGAGTTTTTCCGAGAATCCGCTTTTCCTTCAGAGGCGCAAGTGAATGAGATTTTGCAGGTGCTGGAAAACAGCGATGGTTTATCGATTCGCAGTATTGAAGAGCAAACTAATTTGCGTCATGGTCAGATTGAAAAAGTACTGAAACTGCTGAGCGTGGAAAACCCGGCTCCTGTCATCAAAGACGGCAGCCGCTGGGTCAGAACACCCGTACGCTACCAGATGGATCACGCTCGGATTGCCCATTTAACTGGTCAGCGTGTTCAGGAATGGCAAGAGGTTAAGGCATACCTCGCAGATACTGATTGTAAGATGACCTTCCTTCGCCGAGCGCTGGACGATCTTGATCCAACGCCCTGTGGTAAGTGCGCAACTTGTATAGGAACCCCGGTAATTCACCAGAATATTGATCCAACTTTGGCGCATAGTGCAGGAACCTTCCTTAGGCACGCAGAAATGGTTATTCATCCTAGAAAGCAAATCGCACCTTCTAATGCAGAGACCATTCGTGCTTTCCCCACTTACCAATTTCCACGTTTACTCGGTGCATTGGCGTCACAGCCTGGGCGAGTACTTTCGAGATGGGGTGATGCAGGCTGGGGACGCACGGTTGCAGATAATAAACACAACGGTAAATTTTCAGACGAACTTGTTGGTGCCATGGCTGAAATGATTCTAGAACGCTGGCAGTCCAATCCTCCGCCTGAGTGGGTCTGCTGTGTGCCTTCGCGCAACCACCCAGAACTTGTACCAGATTTTGCTCGTAGGCTAGCGGTTCGTTTAGGCCTACCTTTTGTTGATGCTGTCAGTAAGGTGCAAAATAATCAACAGCAGAAGAGCCAGCAAAATAGCTTCCATCAATGTCGTAATTTGGATGGGGCATTTGCTGTCAATCAAGATATCCCAACTACTCCAGTGTTACTTGTTGATGACATAGTAGATTCTGGGTGGACGCTGACCGTTATATCAGCATTATTACAACAAGCAGGTAGCGGCGTAGTGTATCCCGTGGCACTTGCTTCCTCTTCGGTGAAAGACTCATGAATTTATCGCCAACGGCTCAAGCAACATTACTACTTACTTGTTATTTTTCTAAAGCGAGTAACGAAAATGCTAAACCCCTTACCAATGCTGAATGGGGTCGATTTGCTTTATGGCTTAAAGAAAAGTCCATTACTCCGGCTGATCTGTTGGTGCAAGATCCTGCGCCATTACTACAAGGTTGGTTTGACTCTCGAATTAGTGCAGAGCGCATAATTGAGCTGTTAAATCGAGGCCACAGCTTGGCTCTTGCAATGGAAAAATGGCAGCGTGCAGGTTTATGGGTCGTTACCCGTTCTGATCCTGAATACCCGAGAAGACTTAAACAACGTCTGAAGACTGATTCTCCACCTGTCCTATTTGGTGGCGGTAATAAAGATTTATTAAATGCGGGTGGCTTGGCAGTTATCGGTTCGCGCAATGCGAGTAATAGTGACTTAGCATTCACCGATGAAGTTGGTGCAAAAGCAGCCTTTGAGAATATTGCTATTGTATCAGGTGGGGCTCGTGGTGTTGATGAAACCGCTATGTTGGGCGCCATTCGAAGTGGCGGCGCTGTTATAGGCGTTATGGCGGATAGTCTTCTAAAAGCAGCTACAAGCAGTAAATGGCGAAAAGGTTTAATGGACGGTCACACTGTGTTGGTATCGCCTTTTTACCCAGAAGCAGGGTTTAGTGCTGGCAATGCCATGGCAAGAAACAAATATATCTATTGCTTGGCTGATAGCTCCTTGGTTATACACTCAGGCAAAAAAGGCGGCACACTAAATGGAGCTGAAGAAAATTTAAAAAAAGCATGGGTGCCACTTTGGGTAAAACAAACTGACGACAAAGATGCTGCAAATGCTGATTTGGTTGGTAAAGGTGGCCATTGGTTAGAAGAATATGGTAGTAACTTTGCCGTCGCAGATTTATTTAATATTGCAAGTAGGCATGTAGAGCAAGCTTCTTTAGAACAGGCGGATCTCTTTTCTATGCCAGAGCAACCTGGCTTGCTTGATGAGCCAGAAATCAAGGCTCCAATAGAGCAAGTTCAACTTGAAGCTGAGCATACTTCAGAAGAAAAAGTGCTCGAAGCAGAAGAGCAAGGCAATTCTTCAAATGTAACGATTTCTGATAGTTCAGAGTCCAAAGCTGGTCCTATTGGTTTTTATCAATTATTCATTGAAGAGCTTAATAGGTTGGCTCAAGAACCAATAAAGCTAGAAGATTTGATAGAGCAAACCAAGCTTCACAAGTCACAACTTACAGATTGGTTGAAGCGAGCTGAAGATGAAGGAGCTGTGAAAAAACTGAATCACCCTGTACGTTACAAAATCGAGAACAACAAATAGAAGGTTTTTTTCATGGGCATGACAGAAGAAATGTTAGTTCAGGAAGTCACTGCGGATTATTTGCTCAATGAATTGTATTGGGACGAATCAGTTTATGGCATGTATGGAAAACTTGGTAAAGAAGGTGACTTAGTGGAAAAGTCGGGTCAGAGTTAAGTTTGTTCTAGTTAGTGAGGTTGCTGGTAGAAGTTACAACTAGTCCCCATCGAAGTTGCCGGAGTGGGTTGCAGAAAATCACGTGATTGAGGCATGGATGCCGAGATAGCCTCAGGTGAGCCATGGATGGCGAATATGAGGCGATAGGGATTTTCAAAAAGACACGAAGGAGTACAACTTCGCCGGGGCGTCAGGGTGGATGCAAGGAGGGCGAGGACGAGCAGTCCTCCTTGCCCGGGTGTGGGATGGAATCCCACGACTTTCACCTCCAAACGGAGTTTGGAAAATCAGTATTCGGCCGTAAGGCCGCACTCTTGACGCCTGCCATCCCAAACGAAGTTTGGATAAACCGTCAACATGACGTTAGTCATCAAAACGTTATTTAAACCATTGTTAACTGACAATGGTGACATGAATCGTTAGAATAACCCCCAGATTATTCCTATCCAGAGCCAACCCCATGCATGTACATATCTTAGGGATCTGCGGCACCTTTATGGGTGGTCTCGCACTCCTTGCTCGCGCTAACGGTCACAAGGTCACGGGCAGCGATGCCAACGTCTATCCACCCATGAGCACTCAGCTCGAAGAGCAGGGGATAGAACTGATTCAGGGTTTCGACCCTAGCCAGCTGGGGCAAAACGAGGACGATGCGCCGGATCTGGTGGTGATAGGTAATGCCATGAGTCGCGGCAATCCCTGTGTCGAGGCTGTGCTCAACCGTGGCCTGAGATACACCTCCGGGCCACAGTTTCTGGCCGAGCATATTTTGACCAATCGCTGGGTGCTGGCGGTGTCGGGCACCCATGGCAAGACATCGACCTCTAGCATGCTGGCGTGGATCTTAGAAGATTGCGGCTATGCGCCAGGCTTCTTGATCGGCGGCGTGCCGCAAAATTTCGGTGTGTCAGCGCGGTTGGGGGATTCCCCCTTCTTCGTGGTGGAGGCGGACGAGTATGACAGCGCCTTCTTCGATAAGCGCTCCAAGTTTGTTCACTATCAGCCGCGTACTCTGGTGATTAACAACCTAGAGTTCGACCACGCCGATATCTTCGATGATTTAAAAGCGATCCAGCGTCAGTTTAATCACGTAATACGTACGGTACCGGGTCAGGGCAAGGTGATCTGGCCATCCGCCAGCGACGCGGTGCGTGAGGTGATCGATATGGGCTGCTGGAGCGAGCAGGAGACCTATAACCTGATGGCGGGCAGCCCAGGCTGGTATAGCGAGCTGCTGAGCGAGGATGGCCACAGCTTCGAGCTCTTCTTCGATGGTGAGTCCCAGGGCGTGCTCGACTGGTCACTCATCGGTCAGCACAACGTGGAAAACGCCACTATGGCGATCGCCGCGGCGCGTCATGTGGGCGTCAAGCCTGCGGCGGCTATCGAGGCGCTGAGTCGTTTCGCGCCGCCAAAGCGGCGCATGGAGCTTATCGGCACTGTCAGTGATATCGCCGTGTATGACGACTTTGCTCACCACCCGACGGCGATTGCCACCACGCTACAGGGCTGCCGCGCCAAGGTGGGTGAAGGTCGCATCATAGTTGTGCTGGAGCCTCGCTCTAACACCATGAAACGCGGCGTGCACAAGGATACCCTGGCGGGGTCCATGGCGCTGGCCGATGCAGCCTACCTGTATCAGGCGGACAACATCGACTGGGACGTGGAAGCGGCGATGGCCAAGGCCGAGTTGCCTGTGACTGTGCTATACCAGATAGATGAGCTGGTCGAGACCGTGGCCGCGGCGGCGAGGCCCGGCGACACCATAATCGTGATGAGCAACGGCGGCTTCGGTGGCCTACACGGCAAGTTGCTGCACAAGCTGGAACAGAACAAGGCATGAGTCTAGCCAGTCGGGCTTAGACTCGGGTCTTCAACGAAGAGAGAGATATGAATTATCCCAAGCGGGCCAAGGCGATCAGCCTGGCCTGGACCGGCGCCAGCGGGGCGCCATATGGACTTAAGTTATTGCAGTGTCTGCTGATGGCGGATTATCAGGTGTTTCTGATGATCTCCAGCGCGGCGCGTGTGGTGCTGGCTACCGAACACGGCTTGCAGCTCAGTGCTAACGGCGACAAGGCTAAGGAGCAACTGCTGGCGCTGTTTGCCGAGCAGGGGCTAAAGCCAACAGGTGAATTGCATGTGCTGGGCAAGGAGGAGTGGTTCTCGCCACCAGCCTCTGGCTCGGCGGCGCCCAAACAGATGGTGATCTGCCCCTGTAGCACGGGCACCCTGGCGGCGGTGGCCACCGGCATGAGCAATAGCCTGCTAGAGCGCGCCGCCGATGTGGTGCTCAAGGAGCGTGGCCAGCTGATCTTAGTACCCAGAGAAACCCCCTTTAGCAGCATACACTTAGAGCATATGCTGTCACTTTCGCGCCTGGGAGCCACCATAATGCCGGCGGCGCCGGGCTTTTATCATGATCCCAAATCGATTGAAGATCTGGTAGACTTCATGGTCGCTCGGATTTTAGACCATCTGGGTGTCGACCACGGGTTAACCAAGCGTTGGGGCTATGATAAGCACAGTGCCGACAACCGCGACAATTAACACAAATTTGAGAAGAGTATGAAACACACTACCGAAGTGATGATCTCGGCAGATGAGATTGAACAACAACTGGATATCCTGGCAGCGCAGATCAATGCCCATTACGCCAATAGCGAACGCCTGCTAATGGTTGGCCTGCTGAAGGGGTCAGTGGTCTTTATGGCCGACCTCTGCCGCCGCATCAAGGGCCACGTTGAGATCGATTTCATGTCGGTATCCAGCTACGGCAACGCCATGACCAGTTCGCGCGACGTGAAGATCCTAAAGGATGTGCAGTCGGATATCGAAGGCCGTGACGTGTTGATCGTCGAAGACCTGATCGATTCGGGTAATACCCTGAACAAGGTGCGCGAGATGCTACTGCTGCGCGAACCTAAGAGCCTGGCCCTCTGCACCTTGCTGGACAAGCCAGAGCGCCGCGAGGTGGATGTACCGGTAGACTTTATCGGTTTCACCATCCCCGATGAGTTTATCGTCGGCTATGGTATCGACTATGCCGAGCAGTATCGTAACCTGCCTTACATAGCGAAAGTCGTACCCTTAGATTAATCGCGCCTTAGTTAAGATCTTAAACTCCTGCTTTGTGCGGGAGTTTTTGTTTTTTCATATCAATAGCAATACCAATTTCAAGATCAGGATAACGGAAGTCACTAATGACCAAAGAGCCATATGCTTTAGTTATCGACTCGCTCAGAAAAACCTACAAGGGCGGCGTCGAAGCGGTAAAAGGGATCAGCCTTAAGGTCGAGGCGGGGGATTTCTTTGCCCTGCTGGGCCCCAACGGCGCCGGCAAGTCCACCACGATCGGGGTGATCTGCTCCCTGGTGCAGAAGAGTTCCGGCAAGGTGAAGGTGTTCGAACACGATATCGACACCCAGCTGGAGCTGGCCAAGATGTCCATCGGCCTGGTGCCCCAGGAGTTCAACTTCAATCAGTTTGAGACGGTGCAGCAGATAGTGGTCAACCAGGCCGGCTATTTCGGTGTCTCCCGTGAGGTGGCCTTCGAGCGCGCCAAGAAGTACCTGAGCCAGCTCGACCTGTGGGACAAGCGCAACAGCCCGTCTCGCGCCCTCTCGGGCGGCATGAAGCGCCGTCTGATGATTGCCCGCGCCCTGATGCACGAACCTAAGCTGCTGATACTGGATGAGCCTACCGCCGGGGTGGATATCGAGCTCAGACGTTCAATGTGGACCTTCCTGACGGATCTTAACCGCCAGGGGGTGACCATCATACTGACCACCCACTACCTGGAAGAGGCCGAGATGCTGTGCCGTAACATAGGCATCATAGACAAGGGCGAGCTGGTGGAGTGCACCAGCATGAAATCCTTGCTCAGCCGCCTCAACATGGAGACCTTCGTGTTCGACCTCAAGGCCGATATCAACGAGGCGCCGACCCTCGACGGAATTAGTTGTCGCCTGACCGACCCACACACATTAGAGGTGGATGTGGAGAAGGCCCATAGCATCAACAGCGTGTTCGCCCAGCTTACCGAGCAGGGGATAGAGGTGTTGTCTATGCGTAACAAGGCTAACCGATTGGAGGAGCTGTTTGTGGAGCTGGTGGAACAAGGTAAGGGAGGTGCTAAGGCATGAGCACTAGCATGAACATGAAGCAGGTCTATTTTACCGCCTTTAAGAGCATATTGATCAAGGAGGTGACCCGTTTCACCCGTATCTGGGTGCAGACCCTGGTGCCGCCGGCGATCTCTATGACTCTGTATTTCCTGATCTTCGGTAATCTGGTGGGTAAGCGCATCGGTGAGATGGGCGGCGTCAGCTACATGGAGTTTATCGCCCCCGGCCTCATCATGATGTCGGTGATCACCGCCTCCTACTCCAACGTGGCGTCATCCTTCTTCAGTGCCAAGTTTCAGCGCAACCTGGAGGAGCTGATCGTCGCGCCCGTGCCTCACTATGTGATGATTGCCGGTTACGTGGGCGGCGGTGTGGCTCGCGGCCTGTGTGTGGGTACCATAGTGACCCTGGTGGCCATGTTCTTCGTGGATATCAGTCTGCATCACGCCGGGCTGGTGGCCCTGACCGTGCTGCTGACCTCTATCCTGTTCGCCCTTGGTGGCCTCATCAATGCGGTCTTTGCCAAGAGCTATGACGACATCAGCATAGTCCCCACCTTCGTGCTGACGCCGCTGACCTACTTAGGCGGGGTCTTCTATTCGCTGACCCTGCTACCCAGCTTCTGGCAGGGGGTGTCACAGCTTAACCCTGTGGTCTATATGATTAACGTGTTCCGCTATGGCTTCCTGGGGTATGCCGACATAGGCATTGGCCTGTCGATTGCCGTCATGGTGGGCTTCTGCGCCGGCCTCTGGTTGCTGGCCTACTACCTGATCAGCCGCGGCATAGGCTTGAGAACCTAGTTGGTTCATGACAGACAAATCCAACTAAAAAGCCCCACATTGGTGGGGCTTTTTTATGGCTGTATTCTTTAATGCATGGCGTGCATCGACTAGCTATCTTCCAAATAGCGCACCATATCAAACAGCTGCGCCAGGCTGTCTGCGCCTATCTTGGCACTGCAGAAATGACCATTTTGGCAGGCATAGTCGCTGACCCATTGGACTATTCGTGAAAGGGCTATCTGCTCGTCCGAGGGGAGTAGAACGCCATCTTGGCAGTGATAACTCACGCCCTGGCTGTCGATAAGCAGCAGGGATTGGCCAAGCAGATGGTCGCGCTCATCGAGCCAGGCTTGCTCGCTATCTAACAGCATCAACTGCTTGTCGTTGGTGAGCTTGAGCAGTAAGGGCCAGTGGATAGTCATATTTGAGTCTGCTCTGGTGGCATCTCGACCTCGGGATGGTTCTGGTCGCAGCCCAGGTGGAAGTAGGCGCCGGGTTTGTCCTCTATGCCGTGGGCCAGTCCGAAGGCGTAGCCTTTGACATAGATAAACAGATACAGGGCGGCGTCTTTATCGTCGTCATAGGCTTTAAGCGTCTGCCGTAGCACTTGGTTAACCTGGTTTTGGTCTATGGTAAAGCCCATGTCGATGGCGAGCTTGGCACATACCAGAGGCGCTATCACCTCGCTTTGAGTCGTCAGGTATTGGGCATGGTCGATGAAGCTGTCGACGTTGATCTCTCTGGGGTCATCGGCAGGCGTGAAGAAGGTTTGGCGCAGATAGAATCCCAGCAGAAGCAGGCCGATGATGAGCAGGCTCAACTGGGTCTTGTTCATGGTGGCCTCGCGACTTAAGTTAGTGCTGCATGACTGAGGTCAATGCGGCAAGGCTTTCATCAAAGCTTTACGGCTCATGTTAGTGTTGCACTACCTGGGGCACGCCCCTGTCGGCCTGCTCCCTCTGCTCTTCCTGCTCCGGCGCCGTGATGCGCCGCTTATGTTGTTTTAGCATGAACATGGCGTCCTTGTTGAGCTTTATCAGGCCGTCGAAGTAGCTGTTCATCTCGTCGACTTTGGCGAGAAACTCGGGGTCGTCCTTGGCCTGCTTTTGCCAGTAGCGCTTGCGATCTAGCTTCTGTTTCTCGCTGGCCCTTAAGATCTCATAATAGCTGTTTTCCTGCTTGAGGCGGTAGACTTCCGCATCGATCAGCTGTAACAGCTTTTCCTGGGACAGGGTGCGCTTGTTGAGTAGCGCCTGCAGGGGGTCGAGCTTCTCCTTAGGCTTATCGCTGTCGATCTCAGTCGTGATGCCGAGTTGGTACTGAATATGGTGTTGCTTAAACTCTTTCGGACAGGAGGTCTGGCTGAAGACCACCTTATCGCCCTTGATACACTTATAGATGCTGCTGGCGTGACTCAGGCCGGGAAGCAGCAGGAGTGCGATGGCTAAGAGCAGTTTTCCCATGGAGCGATAATTCCTCTATCTGCGTCGAGTCTTGGGGTGGCGGCATCAATTGGGTGAGCGTCGCCGCGACGAGTGATTTCCCTGGTTCCTTGTTCATGTCGGCAAGCCCTGGCTTTTATAGGTCCTGGCTTTTATAGGCTCTGGCGAATACAGGCTATGGCTCATATCTTCAGCCTGTGTGCCACTGGCATGGACAGCTATTACTATGGCGCAACTCCTGGAATAACACCAGTATTTTGCATGACTTAGGTGGTTTTCACGGGTTTTTCAGAGGCGTAGAGATAAAAAACCGCGATGTGAGCGAATGTCACACCGCGGAGTTTGCTTGGGTGGGGTTATCTAAACCTTAAATCGGTTGCTGCTCCTAGCGGCTACACTCTTCGAGCAGGTAGGCCAGGTGGCGATAGGAGATGCCGCTGTGCTGGGTCAGACCCACTTCGCACATACGGTTGGCGTAGTAGCCCTCCTTGATGTCCACAGGGATCAGCTTCTTGATGTTGCGCAGGGCGCTGGCGTTGATCTCAGGCTTGTATAAGCCCTTCTCGCCGGCGTAACCACAACATTCAATTCCTTCCGGCAGCTTAACGCCGTTACTACACGCATCGGCCAGGGCCTGCATCTTAGGCTCGAGCTTCATCTTGCGGGCGCTACAGCCTAGGTGGAGCGCCACATTAACCTTCTTGGTGAAGGTGAGCTTAGGCAAGATCTTGTCGTGCATAAACTCGACCAGATCGGTGATCTCCACCTTAGGGTTACCCGTCAGGGTACGGTAGGTACAAGAGAGGGCATCTACCACCACCGGCACCTTACCGTTGTCGCTCAGTGCGCTGAGGGCGTCGATCAGCTCATCACGCTTGGCATCGGCGTTCTTGAAGTCACCCTTAGATTCCCACATCTGGCCGCAGCACAGGTGACGGGTGTTATCAGGAGTCACTACGTTGTAACCGGCGCGCTCCAGCAGGGTGACCACGACCTCAGGCAGGGTGCGGTTGTCGGGATCTTTCGGCGTCGGGCCGAAGGTGCGACCGCCACAGGCCGGGAAGTAGACTATCGTCTCCTTGTCTGGCGAGGCTGGGCTAGGCTTAGGCAGCTTGCCGCCCTTGGCGAAGTCTGGGTTCCAGTAAGGCACCTCTTTAGACACCATGCGGCCCACCTTCATCAGGCCGTTGGTGACGCTGTCACCTGTGACCTTGTGGATGATGTTGAGCACGTCGAAGCCTGTGCTGATCACCTGGTTGACGGCGCCGAAGTGTTTGGCCTGGAAGTCCAGTACCTTCTGCTCGGTCGTGGTGATGTATGGGGTTCTCAGCTTACGTACCAGCTGGCCCATGCTGTTGTCCACCGGACAGGCGATGGTACAGAGCTGACAGGCGGCGCAGGTGTCGACCACGTCATACTTGGCGGCGGCGCGCATCTCTTCGGCGGCCTGCTTGTCGCCAGCGGCCTCCAGGCGCGCGATTTCGCGCAGGGTGGCGATACGCTGACGCGGAGTAAAGTTAAGCGCCGAGGTCGGGCAGGTCTTCTCACAGAAGCCACACTCGATACATCTGTCCACATAGTCATCGACCACAGGGCAAGGCTTGATGTTCTTCACGTGCACGTTGGCATCGTCGTTGAGGATCACGCCTGGGTTAAGCAGGCCCTGGGGATCGAAGATCTGCTTGATGCGCTTCATCAGGGTGTAGGCATCGGCGCCCCATTCCATCTCGACGAAAGGTGCTACCGCGCGGCCTGTGCCGTGCTCCGCCTTCATGGAGCCGTCGTACTTGTCGATCACCATCTCGGCCACGTCTTGCATGAAGCCGTGGAAGCGCTCGATATCTGCCTGTGAGGCGAAGGTCGGTGTGATGATGAAGTGGAAGTTACCCGCCAGCGCGTGGCCGTAGATCACCCCTTCAGGGTAGCCATGCTTGTGGAACAGGGCGGTCAGATCGGTCGCCGCATTGGCCAGATGTTCCAGCTCGAAGGCCACGTCTTCGATGATCACCGAGGTGCCCTTTGGACGCTCGCCGCCGATGATGGGGAAGAGGCCAGAGCGCATCGCCCAGTACTTGCTGTAGACCTCTGGGTCACGGCTGAAGCTGATAGGGCGCTCGGTTTCGATATGGGCCAGCTTGGCGATCACGTCCTGGGTGTAGGCATCCAGGGTCGTTTCGTCGTTGGCGCGTGATTCGATCAGCAAGATGGCGGCGCCTTCCGGCAGCTCGCTCAACCAGTCTGGCATCCCTTTCTTGCCGGTCACCGCCTTGATAGATGCCCAGTCCAGCAGCTCGGCGGCCGCTACGCTGTCGCATTTGATCGGTGGAATGGCGCGGGCCGCATCTTCCATGTTGAAGAATACCGCCATGGCCGAGGCCTTGAACTTGGCCTCATCGACCGTGTTGTAGGTGACCTCTTCGACGAAGGCCAGGGTGCCCTCGGCGCCGACGATCAGGTGGTTGATCAGCTCGAAAGGATCCTCAAAGTCTACCAGGGCGTTAATGCTGTAGCCCGTGGTGTTCTTGATGGAGTATTTCTTGCGAATACGGTCGGCCAGTACCGGGTTGCTGCTGGTGAGCTGCGCCAGTTCGGTGAGCTCCTGCAGCAGTTGCTTGTGTGACTCGCGAAACGCTTCTTTTGAGCGCTCACAGCCTGTGTCCAGACGGGTACCGTCGGCAAACAGTAACTTGGCCGAGGCGATGGTCTGGTAGCTGTTTTGAGCCGTACCACAGCACATGCCCGAGGCGTTGTTAGAGACGATGCCACCCACCATGGCCGAGGCTAGGGTAGCCGGATCCGGCCCTATCTTCTTGTTGAACGGCTTGAGCGCCATGTTGGCATCGCTGCCGATGACGGCTGCGCCTAACGAAATTTGGTTGTGATCTTCGCTGACCGCGATCTTTCTAAAACCGTCGTGGCCGAGGATCAACAAGATGCCTTCGCCGATGGCCTGGCCTGACAGGCTGGTGCCTGCGGCGCGGAAAGTGACCGGGGCGTTATGGGCGCGGGCGACCTCTAGGGTGTCGCGGGCATCTTCGAGGGTTTCGGCGTGGACCACTACCTCTGGCACGATACGGAAGTAGCTGGCGTCGGTGGACCAGGCGAAACGACGTACGGCATCGTCCGATACCGCTTCTACACCAAGTTTTGCACGTAAATCTGCGACTACTGCTGAATAATTAATCGACATAACATTACTCTTTTATTTGACCCACAAAAAGGCGGGTTCATCACGTCCGCCTTTCTCGAGTTATCTGTTATAGACCGCCCCACAGGGTAGCGATAGTGCCTGCAATCAAGGCATAACCGAGCGCAACGGGCATGGTTTTACGGATAATTTCTGATTCGCGGCCTGCCATACCCACCACGGTAGCGGCGGCGACCACGTTCATGACACACATCATGTTACCTGCGTTGGCACCTATGCCTTGTAGGGCCAGGACTAACGCGTGGTTCATGCCGATGTTGTCGGCCACGCTGTACTGTAGGCCGGAGAACATCATGTTAGAGAAGGTGGCCGAGCCTGACAGGAAGGCACCGAAGATACCCACTATGGGTGACATCCAGGCCCAGATGGCGCCCATAGAACCGGCCAGCATGTCGGCCAGGGCAACAGGCATAGACTGTAGGCCCGCCTCGTTGGTGCCAGAGTTCAGGAAGATCTTCACCATAGGCACAGAGGCACCCAGGGAGATGATGGTCGGCAGCATAGACTTGCAAGAGACGGTGATCGACTCCTTGATGGCTGGCGACTTCATCTTGAAGAGCACGAAGCCCAGGATACACACCAGCACGAAGAAGGCGCCAGGGGCATACAGGGTCGCGAAACCGGCTTTTAGCTCGGTACCCAGCAGGTTAGTCCAGCTGATGTTAAAGCTGGTGAGCCAGGACTTGAGCGGCGCAACGGTGCGAGACAGTACCAGTAGGCCGGCCATGATGATGTAAGGCGTCCAGGCGGCAACCTGAGAGAACTGTGCCTTGGTTTCAATCTTAGCCTGAGTCTGGTTGTCGTTTTCGGCGAAATCGTTCCAAGGAGTCTTAGGTAGCAACAGACCCTTGCGCGCCACTGGGATCACCAGGGCCATACCGACTAGCGCACCGATAACCGATGGGAACTCAGGACCGGCGAAGTAGTTGATAAGCCAAGCGGGTACGGTAAAGGCGAGACCGGCAAACAGAGCAAACTTCCAAATTGCCAGACCCTCTTTGAAGGACTTGTTACGGCCGAAGAAGCCGGTGAGAACAGAAACCAGTACCAGTGGGATCAGGGTACCCGTCAGCAGATCGATAGTGATCATATGCAGGGCGATAAACTGGGCATAGTCGGCGAAGCTGGTGCCGTGCTGGGCAATCTGGTCGGCAGCCATGCTGACACCACCCTGCATCAGACCCTGTTCCATACCGAAGAGCACCGGCAGACCGATGGCGCCGAAGGAGACGCTGGTGGAGTCGGCGATAAGGGCTACCACGGCGGCGGCCACTGGCGGCACGCCTAGCAGTACCAGCAGCGGCGCGCCGATGGCGGCCGGAGTACCGAAACCGGCAGAGCCTTCGATAAACGAACCAAATAACCAACAGATGATGATCACCTGCACGCGGGCATCACCACTGATGTTGGTAAAGCCGGCGCGGATGGTGTCCATGGCACCCGAGTATTTCAGGGTGTTCAACAGGAACACGGCACCGAAGATGATGCTGAGTGGGGTCAGGGCCGAGAGTAGGCCTTCTACCACTGAGGCACCTAAGATGGTGGTATCCATCTGCCAGATAAAGACGGCGGCAAGGCCTGTCATTACCATGGAGATGGGCATGGCGCGAGATGCTGGCATCTTGAGTAGTACCAAAAATAGCATAACGCTGATTACAGGCGTCAAACTGGCGAGTAGTTGAAGTAGGGTCATGATTGCCTCTTACTGTCTTTACTTGGTTATTTTAGTTGTTGTTGATGCTGACTCGTCCGTTGCAGCATCTTGTGTTGTCGGAAGCTATTCCCAAATGGAATCCTTTCATCCTTGATGCGTAATAAACGCTAATTCACCAAATGCAAATATGATCTAGATCATTATGTGCCGATTATGTGAGATGGGGTTAGATGGGTGTGAACTTTGTCTGACCACTTAAACTGAAAGTGTGAGCGATATCACTGGTCGGAGCGGGCCTTTATAACCTTTTGAAAGTTACATGACGTTTTTTAGCTGAAAATGGGATTTTACTAAGAGTTATTACTCTAATTTGGTCTCAAAAGTGGAAATATCTGATCGGATAATTTCAGTTTAGAATCTAATCAGTTAGTGGTGGAAATTTGGCTTTAGTGATCCAGATCACCTTGTGAAACCTCTGTTGGAGCCTGTTATTTTTGGTAAATAGGTATTACCAGTTAATTTCAGTAGGTTAGCCAGAATGAATGCCGATTCGCTTGAAATGCATGTAAATGAATTGCAGGGGATCTGGATCCAGGTCACTTTATTGGCTTTCGCTCAAATAAGTAATTTTATTTCTGAAAATCATGGCATTTTCGGCCGACTGGCCGATCGACTTTGGTGCATTACCAGGGATTTAGCTGGCAAGGTTTAGAGCAAATTGCGGTGTTTTGGGGCAAATCTCAGGGTGAAAAAAGCGCTAAATATGAAATATCGCTTCCCCGTTGCTGAGTCGGAGAAGCGATTTTTAGGCGCTAACGTCCCTAAGTTTAGGGACGCTCGAAGGTTAAGTTATCAATAAGGCGAGTGCTGCCCATAAAGGCGGCGGCCAGGATCACCAGCTGCTTGTCGTCGTCGCTGGCTTCGCGCAGATCGGCGGCGTTGCGCACCGACAGGTAATCAGGCTTAAACCCAGCCTGGTGCAACTGCTCCTGAGCCTGGCGCACTACATTAGGGATGGCTTGACCCTGGGCGATCGCCTCGGCCATCTCATCCAGGGTGCGCTTAAGCTGAGCCGCCTGCTGCTTCTGAGACTCGCTGAGGTAGCCATTGCGTGAACTCATGGCTAGGCCAGAGCGCTCACGAATGGTATCGACACCGACGATCTCGATAGGCAGAGACAGATCTTCCACCATGGCCTTGATCACCATCAGCTGCTGGAAGTCCTTCTTGCCGAACAGGGCCACGTCTGGCTGCACTATGTTGAACAGCTTGCAGACTATGGTGGCGACGCCGCGAAAGTGCCCAGGGCGACTGGCGCCGCACAGCTCTTCTGACAGGCCTGGCACCTCGACAAAGGTCTGCTTATCCATCCCCTTGGGATAGATGATGGCCGGTGTCGGGGTAAACAACAGCTCGGCACCGGCGGCCTCGAGGGCGGCCTGATCGGCGGCCAGGGTGCGTGGATAGGCATCCAGATCTTCGTTCTGTCCAAACTGCATAGGGTTAACGAAGATGGAGACCACCACGTGATCGGCGCGTTTAAGCGCCTCGGTGACCAGGGTGATATGCCCCTGATGCAGATTGCCCATGGTGGGCACGAATGCCACTGTCTCGCCGGCTTGTTTCCACTGACGCACCTGGGTGCGGATCGCGGCGATATCTTGGGTGGTGTACATGTTACAGCAACCTTTCTTAGCTAAATGTATGCTCGGCGGCGGGGAAGACGCCAGTGTCGACCTCTTCGATATAGGCGCGAATGGCGCTGCGGATCTCGCCGGTCTGGGCCAGATAGTTCTTCGAGAAGCGTGGAATGTAGCCGCTGGAGATCCCCAGCACGTCGTGCATCACCAGGATCTGACCGTCGGTGTCGGCGCCTGCGCCAATGCCGATAACTGGAATGGTGAGGGCCTCTGTGATGCTCTTTGCCAGCGCGGCCGGGATACACTCGACTACCAATAGCTGGGCACCGGCCGCCTCGATCGCCTTAGCTTCATCTATGATGCGCTGGGCGTTGTCGGCGTCACGGCCCTGTACCTTGAAGCCGCCGAAGACATGCACAGATTGCGGGGTGAGTCCCAGGTGGGCACACACGGGAATGCCGCGCTCGGTCAGCTTAGTGACGGTTTCCAGCAGCCAGTGACCGCCTTCGAGTTTCACCATGTTGGCGCCAGCCTGCATCAGCGCGGTGGCATTGGTCATCGCCTGCTCTGGGGTGGCGTAGCTCATGAAGGGCATGTCGGCGATCAGCAGTGAACGCTTGATGCCACGACGCACACAACGGGTGTGGTAGGCGATATCTTCGACTGTGACCGGCAGGGTGTCGTCGTGTCCCTGCAATACCATGCCTAACGAGTCGCCCACCAGTAGGACGTCGATCCCTTCGCTGTCGAAGGCGCCCGCAAAGCTGGCATCATAGGCGGTGAGTGCAGTGAACTTCTTACCTTCCTGCTTGAATTTCAGCAGGGTAGAGCTGGTTATCTTAGACATAATGCTGGTCTTAACTTTGATTTAAAAAAGGGTTCTGCCTAGGCAGTAGTGTGCTTTATAAGCTAACTGGGGCCTAAGTTCAATGATCCGGGCCGAGTTGTTGAACTTGCCTCTTAAGTTCCTCGGTGATCAGTGAGCTGAGTTGGGTTCCGCAGGGGAGAATGAGCGTTGGCGCCAGATCTGACAGGGGAATTAATACGAAGCTACGGCTCTTCATGCCGTAGTGAGGCACCTTGAGGCGGGGGATATCCAGCTGCCAGTCGCCATAGAGGAGCAGGTCGAGATCTAAGGTTCTGGCCCCCCAGCGTACCTGGCGTACCCGGCCCTGCTCATTTTCGATCGCCTGTAGCGCATCGAGTAGCGCCAGCGGCGCGAGCGTGGTGGTAAAGCAGGCCACGGCGTTGAGGTAGTCGGGCTGGGGCACATCGCCCATGGGGGCGCTCTGGTAATAGGGGGAGACGCTCACCTGTCCGTCGCTTGCCAGGGCCTTCAGTGCCTGGCAGGCCTGATCCAGTTGGGCTTTAGGGGACGCGAGATTGGCCCCCAGTGCGACATAGACGGTTAGCATTATTCGGCTTTCGGTGTCTTCTTTGGGCTGCGACGACGGCGGTTATTGCGGTTGCGGCTACCCTTGTTGGTGCTGCGGGCGATGACGCTGCGCTGTTCTTCGCTGCCTTCGACGAAGCTCTTCCACCAGGCGGCCGTCTTGGCTAGGTTACCACCTTCGGCTTCCGCCCTCAGCAATAGCAGATCATAGGCGGCGCGGAACTTAGGATGCTCGATAAACTTGAAGGCACGTGTGCCCTGGTTTCGCTCGAACCTCAGTTGCAGCTGCCAGATATCCTTGGCCGGGGTACTGAAGCGACGGGGAATGCTGATGGTGCGGCACTGCTGCTCCATCACATCGCCCATGGCGGCGTAGAAGGCGTCGTATTGGCTCAGGCCACTCTCCAGGGCGATATCGTCGGCCCGTTGGCTGAGGGGATACCAGAGCATGGCGGCGTAGAAGAAGGCCGGTGTGACCGACTTATCTTGCTGTACCCGCTCGTCTGTGTTGCGCATGATCGCCTTGATCATCTTGTGGCTCGGCCCCTTGGGATCTTCTTCCAGCAGGTTATCCACCAGGGGAAAGAGGGGGGCAAACAGGCCAAAGTCGCGCATCATGGCGAAGTTATTTTGTGCCTGACCGGCGAAGAAGAGTTTGAGTACCTCTTCATACATGCGGGCGGCGGGAATATCTTTCAGCAGCGGTGCCAGCTCGGGGATCGGCTCGGCCGCGGCCTTGTCTATGTTCATCCCCAGCTTAGTGGCGAAACGTACGGCGCGCAGCATACGCACGGGATCTTCACGGTAGCGTTTCTGTGGGTCACCGATGAGACGCAGGGTGCGAGACTCGAGATCTTGCAGGCCTCCGCCATAGCTGTGGATGGAGAAGTCGCTGATATCGTAATAGAGGGCGTTGACCGTGAAGTCGCGGCGCTCGGCGTCTTCATCTATGGTGCCGTAGACGTTGTCGCGCAGCAGGCGACCCTCGGCGTTGATCTTAGAGATCTTCTCGCCGCTGTCCACGTGATGGCCTCTCAGGGTCGCGACCTCGATGACGTCGCGGCCGAAGACGATATGGGCCAGACGGAATCTGCGTCCCACCAGGCGGCAGTTACGAAATAGCTTCTTAATCTCTTCCGGCGTGGCGTTGGTGACCACGTCGAAATCCTTGGGCTCTAGACCGAGGAGGATGTCGCGCACGCCGCCGCCCACTAAATAGGCCTTAAAGCCAGATTTGTGTAGACGATAGAGTACCTTAATAGCGTTTTCGCTAATGTGCTTGCGAGAGATTGCATGATGTTTACGTGCAACTATCTCCAGGCTTAGTCCCTCTGGTGTGGTTTCTGTGGTGTTTTGATTGTCTTCAAAAAGCTGCTTACAGAATTGACTAATACGGCGAAAAATAGGACACCTCGAACTTGGATCTTGAGTCAGGGTTAAAATTAGGCCGCTATCATAACTCAATTATGGGTTAAAGAGTATACCCGGACTTAGCCTGTCAAATCGGGTTTCGTGACGGCGGTTAGGTTTATGGCCTTAGCGAACTTAAGCGCTTGGCGGAAGTATGATCTCCTGCTGGCGCGGGATTTGGCTCAGGTCAAACTGGCTGACGGCCTGGGTCAGCATGACCTCGACCCTGTCGGGGTCGCAGGGGGGCTGCCCGAGGAAGGCGAGCGCCGCATTGATGCTGGCCTGTGGCGCCTTAAGGTCGATGGCCGGGGCGTGATTCTGCTTCGAGAGTTTCATCCCGGGCTGGGCGCAGGCCAGCGGCAGGTGCAGCCACTTAGGCGTGTGTTCGCCAAAGAGGCTAAACAGGGTCGCCTGGCGGGCGCTGGAGGTGAGCAGGTCGGCGCCGCGCACCACCTCGGTAATGCCCTGAAAGGCATCGTCCATCACCACGGCCAGCTGGTAGGCGTAGAGACCATCGCGGCGCTTGATGATGAAGTCCTCTGCGGCAAACGCCGGCTCTACCTCTATTGCACCCAGTAGCTCATCGTTAAAGTGGGCGATGGCCAGGGTATTGCGAATACGTATGGCCCCCGAGTCGTGTTTTGGTGTGCGCTTCGCGCAGCGGCCATCATAGGTGCCGCCCATCGCCTGGATCTGTTTGCGAGTGCAATGGCAGTAGTAGGCCTTGTCCTGTGTCAGCAGGCTATCGAGGCGCGCCTGATAGGCCTCTAGGCGATCACTCTGATAGAGCACGGCGCCATCCCAATGCAGGCCATAGGCCTCTAGGGTCTTGAGGATGAGGTCGCTGGCGCCGGCTACCTCTCTGGGCGGGTCGATATCTTCGATACGCACCAGCCACCGACCCTGCTCGGCGCGGGCACGCAAATAGCTGCCAAGTGCGGCGATAAGGGAACCAAAGTGCAGCGGCCCGGAGGGCGAGGGGGCGAAGCGGCCGATATAGGCCTTGTCGTCTAGCTTAGGGTGATTGGGGGAGAGGGTTGGGTCTGCTTGGGGGCTCACGGCAAAACCTTTGTTAACACTATCTATAGCGCTGATTGGGGCGACTGGATACAAAAAAGCGGGGCTAAGCCCCGCTTCTCGCCAGATTAACCGGCCATCTGTTTCTCTTTGATCTCGGCGAGCGTCTTACAGTCGATACAAAGGTCGGCCGTCGGACGGGCTTCGAGACGGCGGATACCGATTTCGATACCGCATGAATCACAGAAACCGAAATCGTCGTCTTCGATCTTCTGCAATGTCTTTTCAATCTTCTTGATAAGCTTACGCTCTCTGTCACGGGCGCGTAGTTCAAGACTGAACTCCTCTTCCTGAGCCGCACGGTCGACAGGGTCTGGGAAGTTAGCCGCTTCATCTTGCATATGATTCAGGGTGCGATCCACTTCTTCACGGAGCTGACTACGCCAAGCATCGAGAATCTTTTTGAAGTGACCCAGTTGAGCGGTATTCATATATTCCTCACCCGGTTTTTCCTGGTAAGGATCTACACCTGCGATAGCGAGCACGCCAAGTTTTTTAGTGCCTTCAGGCATAACGCATCTCCTGTTAATCATTTGCGTTGTAGGGCGTCTTTTATTAAAGGCCGATATCTATATCAGAATCTGATATACCACGCAAATTTTTTAAGCTGCCATGAGTTTATCTTTAGACTATGTCCTCTATTACGTATTAATTCAACTTTTACCGTCTATTTACAACTTGACAGGGCAGGATTTAATCAGCCTGGCGGCGTTGGGCGATAGTTCGCAGCGGTAGGCGAGAATTTCTACCCCCGCCAGGTGCGCCTGAGCGAGCAGGTCGGCGTAGTCCGGATCGATGTGACGGGCGGCGGCCACCGAGGTAATGCCCGTGTGTTGCACCACAAATAGCAGCACCGCCCTGTGGCCAAGCTTGACCATCTCCATCAGCTCGCGCAGGTGTTTCTGACCACGTGTGGTCACCGCGTCCGGAAAATAGCCCTGACCCTGCTCTAATAAGGTACAACTTTTGACTTCTATATAGCAGGCGGGTTTGTCCTCGCTCTCCAGCAGCAGATCGATACGGCTGTTCTCGCTGCCATATTTGACCTCACGGCGCAGGCTGTTATAGCCGGTCAGCTCGCTGATCACCTCTGCCTCAATTGCCTCGGCCGCCAGGGCGTTAGCCCTTCCCGTGTTGATCCCTATGATGTGGCCCTCATCGGAGGCCGCCTGCTCCCAGGTGTGGGCATACTTACGCTTGGGATTATCTGAGGTCGAGAACCAGACGGGCTCGCCGGGAAATAGGCAGTTGCGCATCGAGCCCGTGTTGGGGCAGTGGATGGTGATCTCCGAGCCGTCGCTGAGCTGCACGTCGGCGAGGAAGCGCTTATAGCGTCTGAGTAACTTTCCCTGTTCAAATGCGGGGGTAAAAATCATCTTTTTGACCTTGTTGTTCTGCTTATATGTCTTTGGCTACGTCTTGGCTGAGCTTGGGCCTGTCTTGGGCCGGTTTGGGGCTCTAGGGCCTGTTTATCTTTCGCGTTCATTTTTGCAGCATTCTGTATCGCTTTTATACAAGGCAGAGCGATTGTAATGTAGTGTGCTACATCAATGAGCGATAACGCAGTAGAAAAATGATACAGACGCTGCCCACAGGGTTCGTCTTGAGCACGTTCAACTCTTTGTTACTCGGCTTTTATATAGAATAACTATACTCCAAGCCTCCTGCCGCGATTTGAACGTGCTCAATTAGAACAAAATTTGTTCTCAAAAGGTCAACAGGCCCTAGTGTCTGAGACAGCCCGTTGAGATGCCGATACTTAGCGCACGGATTCTACCTTATTAGGCGGCGTGCTGTCGCGGCGCCCTTTTAGGGTTAAGTGTGAGTAGGTTAGATAAAGCAGGGCGATTGGCGTTATACTTGGCTGCATTATTAGGCAGGCCCACTAGGGCCTGTTGATCTTTTCCGTTTGTTTTTGCAGCTGTTTGAAGGTGATTTATACAAGGCAGAGCCTGTGTCGTGTAGTATCCTACACAAACTGGCGATAACACCGTAGAAATGGCCTACAAACGCTGCCCAACGGGTTCATCTAAACGCGCGCTGCACTTTGTTGTTCGCCATTCACATAGAGTAACTATGCTTCATGGCTCTCGCCTCGTGCAAAACGCGTTTAGATTGAACAAAAATTAAACTTGAAAGATTAACAGGCCCTAATGCCTAGCCACTCTCTGTACTGACAAGGAACAATTATGAGCGACGTGATGAAGATTTATCTGACCGAGGACGCCCCAGCGGCCCATTGGGGCAGCGCAGATGTGACCTTTACGGCGGGCCAAGCCAATATCCATCTGCAGGCGGGGGATCAGCTGCGCCAAGTGCAGCAGGCGGCACGTAAGCTGCGCGGTCAGGGGATCAACGAGGTGGCGCTCGAGGGCGAGCTGTGGGATCTTCACACTCAGTGGGCCTTCGCCCAAGGCTTTGCTACCGCCAAGCAGATCGGCAAGATTGCCTGGACCGGCGATGACGCCATCAAGAAGGTGTTGGATGACAGACGCGATAGCGCGGCCTTCGCCCGACAGCTGATCAACGAGACCCCAGAAAACCTGGCTCCGGTGACCCTGGCCAATCAGGCGGCCCAGTGGCTGACTAAAGTGGGCGGCGACAAGGTGAGCTACCGCATCATTGAAGGAGAAGCCCTGCTGGAAGAAAAGTGGATCGGTATTCACTCAGTCGGTCGTGGCAGCGAGCGTCCACCCGCGCTGCTCGAGCTGGACTATAACCCGCTGGGTGAAGACGTGCCCGTGTCTGCGGCGCTGGTCGGTAAGGGGATCACCTTCGACTCTGGCGGTTACAGCATCAAGGCCTCGGAAGGCATGCTGGGCATGAAGTGTGACATGGGCGGCGCGGCGACCGTGACCGCGGCCCTGGGACTGGCTATCAAGTCTGGCCTGAACAAACGTATCAAGCTGTTCCTCTGCTGCGCCGAGAACCTGATCAGCGGTCGTGCCTATAAGCTGGGGGATATCCTCACCTATAAGAATGGTGTCTCGGTCGAGGTGGTAAACACGGATGCCGAGGGGCGTCTGGTGCTGGCCGATGGTCTGCAGGCCGCCTGTGAAACCGGTGCGCCTCTAGTGATCGATGCCGCGACCCTGACCGGCGCCGCCGTGATGGCGGTGGGCACGTCATACAACGCCATCTTCTCTCCTAGCCGTGAGCTGATCAGCCGCACCCAAGAGAAGGCGTCGGCCGTGGCCGAGCAGGTATGGCCGCTGCCACTGGAGCCTTGGCATAAAGAGATGTGTCCATCTGCCTATGCCGATACCGCTAACAGCCGCCCAGTGAAAGGTGGCGGAGCGGGTGGCGCCTCTAATGCCGCCGGTTTCCTATGGCGTTTCGTGTCCGATGACACTCAGTGGCTGCACATGGATCTGGCCTCGGCCTTCGCCGATACCGCTAATGGCCTGTGGGCTGCCGGGGCAACCGCTCACGGCGTGCTGACCATCGCCGAGTTGTTGCAAGACTAAACCGTAGTGAATGAGAAAAACGCGCCACTTGGCGCGTTTTTTTTATGCTTTAGGGGCAGTGAGCGGCCAGGAGGCCAATACCTTATATTGCACCCCCTGATCGCTGCTTTGGGAGTGATAGAGATGGAGGGCGTTGCCGCTCATGGTGAGGGAGGGCGCCTTGAGCTCGGGTAGCGCTTTGGCCTTGCGCATGAGGGTGATATGGGGCGTAAAGCTGTGCTCGCTGGTGTGCAGCCCCAGCTGCTGGGCCAGCCCTTGGCATAGATCGAACAGGCTGATGAGCCGAGGATCCCGCGCCACCCCCTTGAGACAGATAATCTTAGGCTTAAGCCAATGCTCCAGGGTGTTGAGGGTCACCTCGAATGCCGGCAGACGGCGTTGATGGGCGAGCCTGTCTAGGGTGTCGCATAGGGCCTCTTGCTGGTCATCGCTGCACTGGCCGAGAAAGGCCAGGGTCATATGCAGATTGTCTCTAGGGACTAGGCGTCCCTGCTTGTCTAAGCTGGCCTGTAGCCGGGTCAGCTGCGCCAGTTGTGCTGCATTGGGTGCGATGGCGAGAAAGAGTCGTTTCATTGGGGGTCCCCTGGTTGCCGATAAAGGTTAAAGTGTGTTACAAAAATGCTACGAGTCGAGCTTTCTACTGGCTTGATTTTTAAGCGACTTATTTTGCTGGTGTCGCTGTAAAAGTGAAATATAACCTATAGTCACTCACAGCTAGCGGCTACAACTTTAATCATAAGGTAATCCTATGATTTCTGACTATAATCAGTGTTTGTATCAGGTTAGCCAATCTAAGGACTAGATAGTATATGTCATCCGATACGCAACAGGACCCCCTATCGCTACAGCAGACGCTTGCTTACTTATGCGAACACGATCTGGAAGAGGAGCTGCAGCTTATCCTGCAGCAACTTGCCGCCAGCAATCAGTGTGATGGCTTGTTTTTGTTACGTATCGGCAAGGGACGTCTGCCCGTGCAGATCGAAGCCATGTACCAGTCCGACGCCTCTATTTTCAGTAAGCGCGACGCCGAGATGTTGCTCAGTCGGGTCGCCAATAACCGTCACCTGCACTCCTACACCTCGCTGCGCGAACCCGCCATAGTCGAAGATGTGGCCGCTATCATCGATGATGAGGACAGCCGTCTGCGCCTCAACCAGGCCAAGATCCGCAGCGTGTTACTCTTGCCGGTAGGCGGTGAGAGACACTATATCTTCGGCGCCTATCGTTATGACTGTGACGGTAAATGGCCCGAGGCTATTCGCCATAATCTGCTGCTGGCCGGCAGTATGCTGGGGCTGGCACAGGAGGCGGGACGTCAGCGGTTAAATGCCAAGAGCAACGAGCTGGTCTGTATCGAGCATCTCTATCGCCTGCCTATTCCCTGCGTGCATATCGGCGTGGATGACAGGGTGATTCGTTACAATCAGAGTGCGGCCGAGATACTGCGTGTGGAGACGCTGCAGAAGGTGGAGAGCCTAGTGCCCAAGCGGGAGCAGAAGCGTCTGCTCGAGACCATGGCCCTGGTGAGAGATCAGCTGCTGGAGCAATCCAGCTGCGAGGTACCGCTGAAATATGCCCTGGACGATGACTTGTCCAAGGTGACCTTTCTCTGCCTATCTGGTGAAGATGGCCCCATTCTCATGCTGGTGGAGCCCGTGGGCGAGCCAGCAATGGAGAGCGAAGAGCGCAGCGTTTCGCTTAATTTCGACTCGCTGACCGGGCTGCCCAATCGCGCCTACTTCGAGGCCCTGTATGATCTGGCCAATCCCTGTCAGTGCGAGCGCTCTACCTTCGTCGGCTTCATCAACCTGGACAGGTTTCAGGTGGTCAATAATGTCAGTGGTCACAGGGCCGGCGATCAGCTCTTGTGCCAGCTGGCCGCCCGCCTGAGCCAGCTGGTGCGCAAGGAAGATGTGATCGCCCGTCTCAGCGGCGATGAATTTGGCATCTTGATGCCCAATATCGATGCGCAGAGCGCCGAGCAGGTCGCCGAGCGTATCTGTCATGCGATGGCTAACCATGAGTTTTGCTGGGAGGGTCGCCGCCATAGCGTGAGCGTCAGCATGGGGATGGCCCGCTGCGAGAGCGAGGTCGACTCTGTCTCGGATCTGCTGCGCTGTGCCGGTGCCGCCTGTCGCCTGGTCAAGGAGAAGGGCGGTAACGCCTGGTACTTCTACAGTGCCCAGGACCCTGTGGTCGAGAAACTCAATACCGAGATGAACGCCTCGGTGGATATCGTCGGTGCCCTGGCGAATGACAGGTTTGAACTCTTCTATCAACCCATAGAGCCCCTCAATGTCAACGACGACGGGTTGCACTTTGAGATCTTGCTGCGCATGCGATCACCCAAGGGGGAGCTGATCCCGCCGGGGATCTTCCTGCCCGCCGCCGAGCGTTTTAACCTGGTGTCCAAGCTGGATCGCTGGGTTATCGATAATCTGCTGCGTTGGGGCAGCGAACACCTGGCGCTGTGGCAATCGCTCTCCATGGTGTCGGTGAACCTGTCGGCGCTCTCCATCAGCGACAGCGAATTTATCAACTGGCTGGAGATGCGCCTGCTGGGCGAACCCGAGCTGGTGAGTAAGCTCTGTTTCGAGATCACCGAGACGGCGGCGGTGAGCCAGCTGGATCATGCCACCGGGCTAATCAATACGGTGAAGCCACTTGGCTGTAAGCTGGCGCTGGATGACTTTGGTTCAGGGTTCTCCAGCTTTGCCTATCTTAAGTTGCTCAATGTCGATTATGTGAAGATTGACGGCCAGTTCATTCAGCACCTGTGTGAGGATCGCGCCGACCAGGCCATCGTCTCCGCCATCTGTCAGCTCGGCCGTGACATGGAGTTTGAGATAGTGGCCGAGTTTGTCGAGTCGCTCGAAATCGCCAAACACCTGCTAAAACTGGGCGTCGAGTTTGGCCAGGGCTATGGCATAGCGTGTCCCGCGCCGCTGGCGACCCTGACCTCGGGTGAGGGACTGCACTGGTATCGCGAGCTGGAAGGTTAAGAGATGTTAACCTAAGGCAAGGCCTAAGCGAGGACTCCTCTGTTTAGCTTTGGCCTCATCTTTAGTAAACTGTCGCCAGTTTTTGCCGATTGAACACCGCCCTTGAATCAAGTAGCCCAACCTGTACCCAATGCTGTCCCTATCCAGTCACTCCTTGGCGAGATAAAGCAGGCGCTGGCAGATAACGCCCAGCTGATCCTGCAGGCGCCTACCGGCGCCGGTAAGTCGACCGCGCTGCCCCTGGCCATGCTAGATTGGCCTGAGATTGAGAGCAAGATCCTCATGCTCGAGCCAAGGCGTATCGCGGCCCGTAGCGTGGCGCATTTTATTGCCGCCAAGCGGGGGGAGGCCGTGGGTCAGTCTGTGGGTTTTCGGGTACGTGGCGAGTCGAGCGTTAGCGCCAAGACGCGCCTCGAGGTGGTGACCGAAGGGGTATTGACGCGGATGATCCAGAAAGACCCTGAGCTTAGCGGTTATGGGCTTGTCATCTTCGATGAGATCCATGAGCGTCATCTCACCACAGATCTAGGCCTGGCACTGGCGCTGGAGGTGCAGGCCTCGTTTCGCGAAGATCTTAAGATCCTGGCGATGTCGGCCACCCTGGACGGTTTGCCGTTAAAAGCGCTGATGCCCGAGGCGGCGAGCCTGGTGAGCGAGGGGCGCAGCTTCCCGGTGAGTCTGAGTTACCGCCCTGCTTCGGCCCATCAGGACTGGCTGCTGCACATGGCCAAGGTGATCGTCGAGGCGGTAGGCGAACATCAAGAGGGCTCCTTGCTGGCCTTTCTGCCCGGCCAGCGAGAGATAGCGCGGCTACAGACCCTGTTATCGGAACGGCTCGATGCTAAGCAATTTTTAATTACGCCGCTTTATGGCGCCCTGCCGCCGGCTCAGCAAGACAGCGCCATCGCGCCGCCACCGCCGGGGATGCGTAAGCTGGTGCTCGCCACCAACGTGGCCGAGTCGAGTCTGACCATTCAAGATATCCGCCTGGTGGTGGACGCGGGCTTTAAGCGTCAGGCAAGTTTCAATCCCAAGACGGCGGTGAGCCGCCTGTCACTCAAACGGATCAGCCAGTCGTCGGCGGCGCAGCGTAGCGGCCGCGCCGGGCGTCTGAGTGAAGGCCACTGCATTCGCCTCTGGCCGCAGCAGGAGCATGAGCGTCTGCTCAAGGCCGATGAGCCCGAGATCCTCCACGGGGATCTGACCAATGCGGCCTTGGATGCCGCCTACTGGGGGGTTAGCGCCTTGGGGGAGCTGCCGCTGATATCGCCTCCCGCCGAGGCCAATGAGACGGTGGCCTGGAACCTGTTGCAAGCCCTGGCGCTGGTGGATGGCGACAGGCGTATTACTGCCCATGGCCGCGCCGCCTATCGCCTCGGCTGTCATCCGCGCCTGGCGCATATGCTGCTGGCCGCCAAGGAGATGGACGGCATGGACGAGCCCTATTACCTGCCGCTCGCGGCGGTGCTGGCGGCGCTGCTGGAATCTCGCGCCCTGGCGAGACGCGGCGCCGATATCAGCCGTTATCTCAACGATGCCAGGGGCGGTGAAACGGCCAAGTTAGCGCAGCAATATCTGACTAGGATGGATGCCGGCCGAGGCAAGGAGATAGCGAAAGCCATTAGCGGGAGTCGCGACCAGGATATCGCCACCCTGCTGGCGCTGGCCTTTCCCGATCGCATCGCCAAGGCACGCGGTGCCAAGGGCTATCAGCTGGCCTGCGGCGCAGGCGTCGCCCTCAGTGATGACGATGCATTGCAGGGTGAACCCTGGCTGGTGGTGGCGCAGTTTCAGGAGAGTGAAGGCCAGAGCAGCGGCCGGGTGCTGCTGGCGGCCAAGCTGGACGCGACGCTGTTTGACGGGGCGTTGACGAGCCTGGTGGAGTCGAAGGTGGAAACCGGCTGGGATGAGGAGAAGGCGCGCTTCTACGGGTTAACTCAAGCGCGTATCGGCGCTATCATATTGCGCGAGCGCCCTTTGGCTTCCCTGGATGAAGAGACAATCAGGCAGGCTATCTATCAGCTGATCCGTACTAAGGGTCTCTCCTTACTGGGCCTTGATGATAAGGTGGAGCAGCTTCGCCTGCGCGTCGCCTTGGCAAGCCAGCTCGGCCTAGCAGGCGATTGGCCGGATCTGAGTGAGCAGGCCCTGCTCATGACGCTACCCGAGTGGCTCGGCCCCTACCTCAACGGCGTGCGCCGTCTGACCCAGCTCAAGGGACTAGATTTCTATACCTTGCTCGTGAATCGGATGGAGTGGGGGCAACAACAAGTGTTAAACGAGGCGCTGCCGAGCCATTGGCCGATGAAGACGGGCACTCAGGCGGCGATACGATATGAAAATTCGGGGCGAGCCCTACTGAGTGTGCGCCTGCAGGAGGCGCTAGGCATGGCCGAGAGTCCCAGGCTGGCTCAGGGCAAGTTGACAGTGACCATGGAACTCCTGTCTCCGGCCATGCGGCCACTGGCGCTGACTGCGGATCTGGCTAACTTCTGGGCGGGCCCCTATGTCGAGGTGAAGAAAGAGATGAAGGGGCGTTATCCTAAGCATCTGTGGCCGGACGATCCTGCCAACACCTTGCCGACTAAATTGACCAAGAAAAAGATGTCAGCAAAGGGGCTCTAGCCCCTTTGCTGTTTGACTGGAAATACGATGACGAATAAAGAGACACCAAAACCACGCAGACCCCGCCAGTCTTCTACTCGAAAGCCTTCTACTGGCAAGTCGGGCAAGAGCCAGTCGGCCAAGAGCAAGCGTGCCGCTGCGGCGAGACCGGGTTGGGGACGCAGGATCTGGTCGTTAAGCTGGAAGCTTGGCCTGATCCTGATTGCCGCCATGACCATCTACAGTATCTATCTGGATCAGATCATCGCCCGCAAGTTTGAGGGGCAGAAGTGGCACCTGCCGGCGCAGGTATTCAGCCGCTCCATGGCCCTCTATCCTGGCGCCGCTGTGAGTCATGCTCAGCTGATCGCCGAGCTCAAGCTACTGGGCTACCGTAAGGTGGCCAATCCCCGCCAGGTGGGGGAGTTTTCTGCCTCCATGACCAAGGTGGATCTCTGGCGTCGTCCCTTCCTGCATCCCCAAGGATCGCAAGAGGCGCAGCGGGTGATGATCACCTTCGACAGTCAGGGGGTCGCCTCGGTGGCGCGAAGTAGCGATCACCGCGAGCTGGCGGTGTTCCACCTTGAGCCTGTGTTGTTGGATCGCATTATCACCGGTGATGGTGAAGACAGGTTGTTTGTGGCCACGGATAAGATCCCCCAGGCGATCGTCGATGCGCTGATCCTGGTGGAAGACAGGAGCTTCTACGAGCATCACGGGGTTAACCCCTTCGCCATCCTACGTGCCGCCATGGTCAACATCAGCGCCGGGCGCACAGTGCAAGGTGGTTCGACTCTGACCCAGCAGCTGGCGAAAAACTTCTTCCTCTCCAGTGAGCGCTCCATCATACGTAAGCTCAGAGAGGCCTTGATGGCGATCATTATCGATTTTCGCTACGACAAGGATGAGATCCTTGAGGCCTACCTCAACGAGGTCTATATGGGCCAGGATAAGTCTCGCGCCGTTCACGGCATGGGCCTGGCCTCCCAGTTCTATTTCGGTCGGCCGATCGCCGAGTTGACCCTGCCGCAGCAGGCCTTCCTGGTGGCAGCAATCAAGGGGCCTTCCTACTACAATCCTTGGCGTTATCCTGAGCGGGCTCAGGAGCGACGGGATCTGGTACTGCGCCTGTTGATGGAGTCGGGACAGCTGTCGGTGGCCCAGTACAAGGTAGCGGTGGAATCTCCCCTCGGTGTGCGTAAGGCGAGCAAGCCTGTGCATCAGAAGTTGCCGGCCTTCTTCGCCGTGGTGCGCGGCGAGTTGTCGCGCCGATTCGGCGACAGCCTGTTGCAGCAGTCGGGCATCAAGGTTTACACCACCCTGGATCCCTTGGCCCAGGAGGCGGCGGAGCAGGCGGTGCGCTCGACCATGAAAAACCTGGAGCAGCGCGACAAGGCGCTGCAGGTGGGCATGGTGGTCACCGACAAATACTCTGCCGGTATCGCCGCCATGGTGGGCGACAAGGTGCCAAGTTATCAGGGCTTTAACCGCGCGGTGGAGATCCGCCGCCCCATAGGCTCGCTGATCAAACCGTTCGTCTATGCCACGGCGCTGACCCACGGAGACAAGTACACCCTGGCGACGCCGCTAAAGGATGAGCCCATCACTCTGACCAACTCCCATGGCAAGACCTGGTCGCCGCAAAACGTCAACAAGCAGTTCTCCGGCGAGGTGCCGCTGATGACTGCCTTCAAGAAGTCGATGAACGTGCCGACGGTCAACCTGGGGATGGCGATTGGCACAGATGCGGTGGCAACCACCCTGGCCAAGTCTGGCTGGAACGAGGCGATCCCCGAATATCCTTCCATGCTGCTGGGGGCGGTCAACGGTTCGCCTTTGATGGTGGCCCAGGTGTATCAGACTCTGGCCGATAACGGCCGCTACCGTCAGCTGAGTGCGGTGACCCATGTGCTGGATGCCGATAATCAACCTCTGTCGGCCAGTCAGCGCGCGACGGATCAGGCGATCCCCGTGGCCAGCGACTTCCTGGTGCAACATGCCATGACCCAGGTGGTGCAATCGGGCACTGCCGCCAAGCTGGGCCAGGCCTTCCCGGGCGTGACCCTGGCGGGTAAGACGGGGACCAGTAACGATTCGCGTGACTCCTGGTTTGCCGGATTCGATGAGCGTAACGTGGCGGCCGTCTGGGTGGGGCTGGATGATAACGGCAAGACTAGCCTCTATGGCAGTAGCGGCGCCATGGCCGTGTACCAGGCCTTCCTCAAGCAGCGTGCCCCCATCGGCCTGAGACGCACGCCGGTAAGTGGTGTGGTGCCAGGGTATTTCGATGCCAAGACGGGGGTCGCCAAGGAGAAGGGCTGCAACAATGTGGTGGCGCTGCCGGCCTTGAGTGAGAGTTATCATCCGGCTAAGAACTGTGGCGATCCGCTGTCCTGGTGGCAGAAGCTGATGGGCGGCTAGGCTCGCTCAGGCTTTCCATAGTTAATAAATGGTCAATAAAAAAGCTCACCTAAGGTGAGCTTTTTTATTGTATCGCTGGATTGAACCGCGCTATATGGCGCCCTCTGTCTTGGTGGCAGAGCTAGGGCCTGTTGACCTTTTGAGAACAAATTTTGTTCTAAGGAAGGTGCGAACAAGTCGTCGCACAGCTCTGGCTTTGATAGCAGCGACAGTTCAAGGCATTCAACTGAGGGCATGCCGAGGCCTGCTGAAGTTGAATAACGCCGAAATGGTGTTGCTATCAAAGCCCCGCAGGGCGAGGCTTACAGCGGTATTTGCTGCGTTACAGTTCTTGCGAAGGACTAGGGCCATTCGCTGCAAACTGTGCCTAGCATCTATCCACTTTAAGCACACGCAGAGCAAGCACTTCAAATCGCGGCATGAGGCTTGTAGTATAGTTATTCTATATAAAAGCCGAGCAACAAAGAGTTGAACGTGCTCAAGACGAACCCTGCGGGCAGTGTCTGTATCATTTTTCTACTGCGTTATCGCTCATTGATGTAGTGCACTACATTACAATCGCTCTGCCTTGTATAAAAGCGATACAGAATGCTGCACAAATGAACGCGAAAGATAAACAGGCCCTAGGGCCTGGTTACTTACGGCGTTTTTTAGGCTTGGCCTGTTGCCATAGATAGAGGCCGGATATCGCCATGAAGATGAGGCAGAGGGCGACCAGATCCATCATCAGCGAGCCGGCTAGCCCGACGATGCGGCCACTGTGCAGGTCCAGCAGTACACGCTCCCAAGTGAGGTGCATGGCGCGGGCGCTGAGTGATAACTCCTGGATGAGCGCGTGACTCTTGTCATCGGCCAGTGGCGCTTGCCAGTCGAGGGCCACCAGAGGCTGTGCCGCCTGCCACTCGATGAGATCGGCATCGCTCAGATAACTGCCGGAATCTGTGTCGAGCCATAGCTGCTGGCCGTCACCTGTGGGCAGTAGGCCCAGGGCTCTGAGATTTTGAGGCAGGCCGGTTGCCCGGCCCTGCTGTTCAAGCAAGGCGCCGTCTTGGCTCAGCAGATAGAGGTGCTGGGCGTCGATGGCCACATAGTGCTCGCCATAGGCGAGGGCACCAAGCAGCGGCCCTTGGGCTTCTAGTACCGGCTTGCCCTTTAGCCAGAGCAGGTTATCGCTGCTGGCGAGCAGTGGCTGCGTTTCGAAGATGGCGACCCGGCCAGGCGCCTTGATGCCATAGTGATCCAGCAGCCAGCCTTGATGTACATGGGCACTGTCTAGCGCGAAGTCGTTGCTGTGATTGATTAAGACGCCTGTGACGGCAACCATGACCACTAACAGGGCGCTGGCGATCCCTAGGCGTCTGTGCCAGGGGCGGAAGATCTTGGCGAGTTTCTGCCACAGGGGTTTACGATGGGGGTGGCGGGGCTTGTTTGTCATCTATGGCGTTCTTTATTCTGACTATTATCTGGCGCGCGGCCGAAAGCAGACTCATGGATGCCCGGCGCTGACAGCCTGTTGGATACGAAAAGAGCAGGGCTAGCCTGCTCGCTGGTCATCATATAACAGCCTTTAGGATAACGCTAACCTAGGCTTAAGGCTTGTTGACCTTGTCGTCCAGATAGAGGGCGATGCGTGATAATTTAGTCAGGGCGCGTACCGACAGGGTGGCCCCTGTGATGCCATCTATCTTGCGATCCAGCTGATGTTCCTCGGTAAGCCTGGCCTGCTTAAACTGATCGGTGAAAAACTCGTGGCGTACCTCGTCGCCGCGGCTCTCTCGGTAGACCAGCACCTTGGTCTGCACTATCGCCTTATCTTTCACATGGATGCCGACCGTGATGGGGGACTCCTTGCCTATCTCTTCGAGGATCCAAACTGTCTCGCCCTGTTGCAGCCAGTAGCGCAGGCGCATCTTGTTGAATTTATGTGCCAGGATATCTTCGATCACCAGCTTGTCGCTATCCTCTAACCAGTAGACCTTGGCCTTGGGCATGGGGCCGGCAAAGGCCTGGCTGATAAAGTCTTCGCTGCTTTGGTAGACGCTGGCGGCCTGTACGCAGAAGGCGGTGAAGAGTGAGGCAAATATAAGTTTGATAGAGAGAGACTTCATTGGATGACCCGGTAGTAAGAGTGGATGAGGCCTGTGGTAATGAATCCGTTCAGCTGTTGTTTCATTGTGCTTGTTAACTATGACTAAGACACCTCGTAAAGTGGCTTAGCCATAGGCAGTGCTCAATGGGAGCATTGAGCACTGCGGTATGGGCTAATGGCTTAGAACTGGTAGCCAACGCCTAGGTTGAAACCGTCGGCATCCTTAGCGCCACCAACTTTTTCGTAGTCGGCCTTGAAGACAACGTTTTCGTGCAACCAGTAGTTGATACCTACGTTAGTTTGCTCGACCTTAGTGTCGTCGCCGTTACCTGCGTTGTTGTCATACTCGTTGTAGCGAGCGAAGACACCAAAGCTTTCGTTGAAACGGTAAGATGGCTCGATATACCAACCTGTCTGCTCATCACGGCCAAGTGCTTCAGCTTCTTTACCATCGATATCCCACTGAGCATACAGTGCCTTAACGGTGAAGTTTTCGATGTTGTAGATAGCGTGTGCAGTCAATAGGGTCGCAGAAGCGGTATCGACATCGCCACGGCCTTGAGTCAGATCAGATTGGTACTGCACGGTAGCAGCCAGCTCTAGACCTGGAACGGCAGTGTATTTAACGCGTGCTGTGTAAGCCAGATCTTCAGCTTTTGCCTTAGAAACTTTCTGACGACCGCCACGGATCTTGTAGTCTTCGCCAACGTTCAGGCCAGAAGTGACCGCTGCATCGAAGGCTAGGCCTGGGGCTGCCTTAACGTTTAGGTTTAGACCTGCTTCCCACCAAGTGGCTGGCAGGATGTTTTTCTCAACTGGGTTACGCTCAACACCGTAGAATGCTGGTGGCTCGTGAGTTTCGTTGATGATACCTACTGGCATCATGAACAGACCCGCCTTACCGGTCAGCATGTCGTTGAAATCGTGCTCGATGTAAGCCTGCTCTAGCTCGACTTCACCGTTCTGGCCGTCACCAGAGATAGAGTGCTCTAGCTCTACTTCGGAGAAGAAACGTGTGTTTGAAGTGAATTCGTGGCCGAAGAAAAGTACGAAACGGTGGAAATCGAACTCTTTCTTGTCTGAACCTGATTTGTTGTCAGTGATGTTGTTGTAGTGAAGCTCACCATAAGCACCGATAGTCGTCGCGCTCTTAGCTGAGCTGCTTTCTTCAACGGCGTCGGCAGTTTTCTCTACACGCTGCTCGGTTTGCTCTAGACGCTTCTCAAGATCTTTCAGCACTTTCTGTTGCTGTTCGATCACTTTACGTAGTTCTTGAGTCTCATCTGAGGCGATAGCGGCTTGGCTAGCGAATGCGCTGACCAGTGCTGCGGCAATTAGCGTTTTCTTCATCATTTCTCTTCCCAGTTGTTGTATCAGGGTTATTAAGTTGCTGGCGATTCTATCAATTTAGGTATCGTAATGCAAACTATTATCATTAAGTTTATTGCTTGAGATCAACAAATGTAAAGTCAAGGTAAAGTAGTTTGCACTTGCATGGTGCGGAGATGCTGTAATAGTAAATGATTAAAACTCCTTAAATAACAGTTGGTTGTATTCCTCTTGGCGTATTTGTCGTCTTGACATTCGCTGACAATGTTAACTTTAAAAAATTTATCTTTTTTGCAGCTTTAGTGGATTTAGGGGGTAAATGGGCTGCTTTAGTAGCCATTTTGGCAGATGAATAGGCGGGCCGATTTGGCTTGCTCGCCAATTTGATATGGCATCTTGAGCAAGAGAACCAGCTTTTAGCGGGGCTCGGTGAGGGCTTCTTCATCCTCTAATCAAGTCATCGGAGAAGTGTTTGGCGGGTTTTGCTATAGACTGTGCCTCCTTAAATTTTTAACTGACTGTTATAGTTAACTCTTACACCACCTGATTGACGAGCCGATATGTTTCTAAGTCCTTATTTTAATAAAGCACAGCAATTGGTCTCTGTGTCAGCCCAGCAGGCGAGCGAATTTGCCAAAGGGGTCGCACAGGACTTTAATCCCATCCACGATGTCGATGCCAAGAAGTTTTGCGTACCCGGAGATCTCCTGTTTGCCTTGGTGCTTGGACAATATGGGCTGAGCCAGAAGATGACATTTCGTTTCGAGGGGATGGTCGGCAGCGGTGTCAATCTGGTGTTTCCCGATGCGGTAGGCGACAGCTTTGCTATCTTGGATGATAAGGACAAGCAGTACCTGAGTGTGAGCCGCAGCGGCGAGACCACCCAGTGTGAGGTGCAGACAGAATCTTTTGTGCGCAGCTATGTGGCCTTCTCTGGCCTTAACTTTACTCACGTCTTAGTGCCCTTGATGAAGCAGCACGGCATGATGATCAACCCGGCGCGCCCCTTGGTGATCTATGAGAGCATGTCATTCGATCTCAATACCTTAGATTTCGACAGCATCGCCCTTAGCCTGGTGGAGCAGACGCTTGAGATCGACGGCAAGCGCGGTGACGTGACCCTGAAGTTTGAGCTGCACTGCGGCGACACTCTGGTGGGCACGGGCGAGAAGACCCTGGTGCTTAGCGGTCTGCGTCCACTGGAAGATGTAAGTATGGATGAGATGGTGGCCCGCTATGAGGCGCGCCGCGTCAGCTATCAGCAAGCCGACTAGTCAGCTGGCATGCTGAATTGGGGTCGGCGCTGGCCGGCTCCTCATCTTGTCTCTTTTCCGATAGCGCTCGTAAATTTACCCCGTCGCCTTTCTTCCCTGTTTATTGCTCACCGCTATTTACCCTAGATATTTCCCCTTTCTTGCCGTGAGATTCGCCTGAAATCGGGTGTTACGCACGCTTTTTAAACGACTATCCCGCCCAAGTCCCGGGCCAGATTGCCAAGCAGGTGGCTTTGTTTTACTTTAGTGGGATTGTTTTGCCATTCCCCTTTGCTGCTCGCCCCGCTGGGCGGCCGACAAGCCCGTTTGGATAAGGAAAGAGATGCCAAGCTTAAATCGAATCGTGCTGATCAATACGCACCTCCCTGGCGTTGTGGAACTCGCCCTCGATGGACACACCAATATTTGTGGTACCAATGCCTCGGGCAAGACCACACTACAGCGTCTGGTGCCCGTGTTTTATGGCGAGTACCCCAGCCGCGTGGTGCCCTCGACCCGTGATAGCTTTGAGCGTTGGTATCTGCCCCATGATTCCAGCTATATCATCTATGAATACCGGCGAGACGACGGCCTGCTGACCCAGGCTGTACTGGCGTCGGCCGGAGACGGCAAGGGGGTCAACTACCGCTTCATCGGCAAGGGCTTCGAGCTGGAAGACTACGTCAAGTCGCAGCAGGGGGAGTCGATTCTGTGCCACAACATGGCCGAGCTTGGCCGCGAGATGAAACGCGCCGGAGTGGCGGTGACCAATCTGCTCAACACCCGCGAATACCGCGCCATCATTCAGAACGATCGTACCCTGCTCAGCACCGGCAGCAACCGCAGCGAATTACGCGCCTACGCCCGTCAATTCTCCCTGTGTCAGCATGAACATACGCTGCGCCACATAGAGAAGTTGGCCAAGGCGGTGCACTCCAAAGAAGGCAAGATGGAGACCATCAAGTCGATGATCGCCGCCATCTTGGAGGAGGATGGGGTTAACCCGCCGAGTTCACGTCTCAACCCTCAGCGGGTAGAGGCCTGGATCCGCGAGAGCCAATTAATCCAGGGCTTCGAGCAGATCCGCCCCGAATTTGACAAGCTGGAGCAGGAGTTTAACCAGTTGCTGAGCGCGGAGCAGCGTCTGGCTGGTCTAAAGCGCGGCTATGGCAAGGATGAGGCCCAGGAGATAGAGCGTCAGGAGCTAAATCAGCAGCGCTCGAAAGATCTTGGTAACAAGCTGCGTCAGCTCGACGACGAGTGGAAGGAGCTGCGCGACGAACTCAACCTGGATCTCTCCGCCGCCAAGGGCGATGTCGCCAAGATAGAGCACGAGCTGGATATCATCGAAGATCAGCACGCAGGTTTTCTCGATGCCGACATAGAACAGGCCAAGCTGGACCTTGAGCAGCTGCCTAGCTGGCGCGCGAGCCTAGAGAACCTGACCGAACGTCATAAGCTGCAGACCGAGAAGCACCAGGATATCGAGGCGGCCTACAACGCCCGTCGCAGCAAGATTGGCGAAAACCTCAACCGCGAACTGGAACAGCTCGACAAGGAGCAGGATAAGCATCGTGAAGCCAGAGACAAGCAGCAGGAGGCGGGCCGTGAAGAGTTGGCCGCCCTCGATGTGAGCTGGCGTGAGCAGGTGGAGGCGGGTCGTGCCAAGCACAACGAGCAGGAATATCAGCTCAAGTTAACCGCGGCCGAACTGCAGATGCAGATCAACAACGTCACCTACAGCGAAGAAGAAAAACTGAATCTGGCGGTGTTTGATGAGCGTATCTCCCGCGCCGACGAGGAGCAGGAGGCCTGCAACGCCATGGTGGATCGCCTCGCCGGAGAGGAGCGCAAGCTCAGGGCCAAGCGAGACCAGGCCAACGAGGGGCTGAGGCAGGCGGGGGTCAGGGTTATCGAGCGCCAGGGCGCGCTGGATGAGCTGCATCAGGTGCTCTTTCCTCAGTCTCATACCTTGCTCGAATATCTGCGCAAGGAGGTCGATGGCTGGGAGGAGAGCATAGGCAAGCTGATTAACCCGGAGCTGTTACATCGCAGCGATCTGCACCCGGCCAAATCCGCCGGTGGCGACAGCTTCTGCGGCGTCGATCTGGATCTCAAGGCATTGGCCACCCCCGAATATGCCGCCTCGGAGCAGGAGCTCAGGGGCCGCTACAGCGAGGCCGAGGAGGCGCTGGCCAGCGCCAAGCAGCTGCAGGCCGAGGCGGAGGAGGCCCTGGTGGCCATCAATGCCGAGCTGGATAAGCTTAACCGCGAGCTGACCTTTGCCAAGACGGCCTACAAGAACAGCCGTGACGACTTGCGCCGTCTGTTCGACGAGAAACGCGCCGAGCAGGAGAAGATCAATCAGGCACTCTCTGCCCGTAAGGCCGAGTCACAGAAGCGTCTCGCCCGTCTCGACAGCGAGATGAAACAGCTTAAGGCCCAGCATCAGGAGTGGCTTGAGGAACAAAACGAGCAGGCGCTCGAGGCGCGCATGGAGAAGAAGGCCTACTGGCAGGAAGTGGTCGGCGCGCTGGATGCCCAGCTCTCCCAGGTGAAGCAAAATATTAACGATCGCCGTCAGGCGGCCAAGGCGGAGCAGAAGGCCTGCGAGCAGTGGTACAAGGATGAGCTGAAGTCCCGCGGCGTAGATGAAGACAAGATCCTTAAGCTTAAGCAGGAGATCCGCGAGCTGGAGAGCAACATCAGCAAGGCGGAGCAGCGCCGCAGCGAGGTACTGCGCTTCGACGACTGGTATCAACACACCTGGCTGGCCCGTAAGCCTAAGCTGCAGACAGAGCTGAGTCAGGTCAAGATGGCGGTGACCGAGCTGACGCAACAGCTCACCACTAAGGCCAACGAGATTAAACATCAGCGCCAGCAATACGATAGCGAGCGTAAACAGTCTGATGCCATTCAGGTGGAGGCCTCGGAGAACCTGACCAAGCTGCGCGCCGTGATGCGCAAGCTGGCCGAGCTGAAACTGCCATCGAGCCAGGATGAGATGCAGGGTGGACTCACAGAGCGTCTGCGTCAGGGCGAAGAGTTATTGCTGCGCCGGGATCAGCTGATGGGATCGGTGAAGCAGTATATCGAGCATTTCGACTCGGTGATCGCCAGCAAGTCGGGCTCCAGCCTGTCTGAAACCTGGGAGCGCGCCCGCGAGGAGTCGAGCTTCGTCAACGACAAGGGCATTCGCCTGCTGGATTATCGCAAGCTGGTGCCGCAGCTTGAGCAGTTGCTCAACGTCATGGTGCCACAGGCGATCATGGGGCTGAGAGAGCAGGGGCGTAACTTTGGTATCGATCTGACGGCGTTTTACGACGTACTGGCGGATATCGACCGCCGCATCGCCTCCCAGAGCGCCCGCATCACCCGTGAGGTGGGCGAAGAGCTGTTCCTCGACGGCGTCAGCGAGTCGGCGGTGCGTATCCGCTCGCGTATCAGCGAGCTGGAGTTCTGGCCCGAGCTGGAGGAGTTCGTTAAGGCGTTCAAACAGTGGAAGGCTGAAGGCTTTGCCGACTTACCGGACGAGCACTACACCAGCAGCATGCGCCGCGCACTGGATATTATCGGCCGCGCCGCCCTCACCGGCGGTATCGCCAAGCTGCTGGAGATTGAGCTGCGCCTGAAGGAGGGCAATAGCGATCTGGTGATCCGCACCGACCGTCAGCTTAACGAGTCGTCAAGCCATGGTATGGCCTATCTGATCTTGTGTAAGTTCCTGCTGGCCTTCACCCGTCTGCTGCGTGGCCGCGCCGATGTCACCATTCACTGGCCGATCGACGAGCTGGGTACCCTGCACCATGGCAACGTGAAGAAGATCTTCGATGCCTGTGAGAACAATAATATCTCGGTATTGGGGGCGTTCCCGAATCCTGAATCTGAGGTGCTTAACCTGTTTGCTAATCGTTACATCATCAACAAGCAAACCAAGAAATTACAGGTTGTTAAGCCACAAGTTAACCCCATTGCCGACAAGCTGAGCCAGCGTTTTGCCAAGGAGGCTGTGTAAATGAGTAGTAGCACACAAACCGTACTCGTGGGCCAGGGCGCCCTTATCGAAGCCTTGCTGCGTGGCGAGTTTATCTGCCGAACCAGTAACGAAGACGCTTGGCGCGCGCTCAAATCCCAGACCACGCGTGACAGTATCGAGCAGTACCTGAATCAGATTAATCGCACCTTGGCATCGGCAGGGGAGGGCGAGGTGTTCTTTTGCGGTTACCTACAACTGGGTGATGATGAGCGTAAAGTGATCTCCAGTCAGTTTCGCGATATCTGTCATGCGCTGATCCCTTTGGTGGAGTGGTTAGTGTTGGTACAAGAGGCTAGCGGTCAGGATGCGCCTCTGTCTGAGGGAGCGGCGGTGCGGCTCAACGAGTTGCAGACCCGTATCGAAGATACTCCGGCGTTTCGTGAGCAGTTGGCCAAGATCAGCCATTATCGCCTGTTTGGTTCCAGCTCTACCCAGGTGGACGCGCAGATTAAGTTAGTGTTTAAGCGCCTGGTAGAACTGGGGTATTTGCTGCGTCCCAATCAGGAGAAGCAGATCTATATTGCCACTGGTAAGCTGGATTACCTCTACGAGGTGATCCGCTTTATCGATGAGACCGAAGGGCTCAGTCTGGAGGCTCAGGCGGAAACCGCAATCCAGAGGGACTTGATCTGATATGAGCAGTAACCTACATCAGGCTGGCGTGAAACTGCTTAAGCAGCTGGGACGCCATGCGGATCTCATCATGGATGTCTACCTGTCGGGGTCGATAGCCGAAGATGGTGAAAATGATGGTGCCATCGACAAGCTGCGTAAGGCGGATATCCTTTGGCGACCAGAACCTGGACAGGAATTGCGACTGAAGCGCTCGGTGCGTGCCCTACTGGAAGAAGCATTGAGTGACGAGCGTAATCGACAGATCGATGCCAACGTCGGGTCCTCCCTCGCCACTATCAAGACCTTGGCTGATCACTACAAGGAGGCGCGTCATAGCGCCGACTATAGTGCTAGCGAGGCTTATCTTGCGGATCTTAGCGAGCAGGTTTACAGCTTCACTGAGGGGCTGAAATATTCGATTCGCGTGCTTTGGAGCCGGATCAATAACGAGTTTGGTTATGTGGGCACCATCAACGCCAAGATACGTGAAAACGAGCTGGCTCAGAGCCAAGTGACCGAGCTGCTCAACGGGCTGGAGATGTTCCAGTTTAGCGAGTTGGGTGAGATCGCCGGCGATATTCGCGAGCTGCGTAAGCTGCTGGTTACCCGTTTACAAGAGACCCTGAGCGACTGTACCCAGGAGCTTAGTGTAGTGCAGGGGCGACTGCTGGAGCTGCTAGGACGTTTCCGTCAGATCCAGGGGCGAACCCGTCTGCTTAAGGGCTGGCTGCTCTACACGGATATGCATCCGGATTATGAGGTGGCAGATCATGTGAGCCATAAGCAGCTGCCGACCCTGTTTAACCGTGCTGAGGCGATTCTGGCACCAGCGGCGGTGGACGTGACCAATACGGCTCAGGAGGTTGAACTGCTGGCCATGGTGTCGCAGATCAAGAGCATCAGCCGCGTTGGTCGCGATCTTGTGATGCGCGATCATGATGTGCCCTTTGCCCTGGTGGAGGCGGAAGAGTTCGATATTCCCGACAATCCGCTCAAGTTGGCGGTGGATGAGTATTTTTGTGCCGTCATAGATTCGGGCGTAAATCAATCGGCTTTGGACTATCTGAGGCAAAAGCAGATGGATTGGGATCCAGAAAGCTGGTTATATCAGGTGATTTGCGGCTATGAAGGCTTGCCTGAAGAGCATAGACGTTATTTCGAGCTGGAACCCATAGGTGAGCGTCATCCTGTGTATAGTGGTAACTTCATCATTCGCGATGTCGAATTGGGCTTGGCATAGGGAGAGAACCTTGCCAATGCATCCATATGCATAGATCTGGCGTCAAAGGAGAGTCATGGCTACTTTCAGCAAGATGCAATTGAATGCAATCGCTAATGCTGTGATCAAGCGATTGCCTCGAGTGCCTTTTAATGCCACTTGGAAAAAGATTTATCGGCAATTGGAAATCGGCCAGCCCGATGGAGCAGGTAAATACCTTCATTTTTCATTGGCAGACTTCGACTTGCTCAGGGAGATGGTCAATATTGATGCTGGTGTCGATGTACTCAATCTCGATTTTAATGTTGACCGGATAGCTATATCTAACATTACTTCGAAAGAGAAATATGCCAATATTCGTCCTGAAGCAAACTATGTATTGGTTAAGGCTCCGTTTATGTTTGCTGGTGAGCCGTGCTTCGATAAGTTTGGTCTGTTTGACGAGCAGACGGCATTTAGACTCCACATAGATCGTGTTATTGAGGTTTGTCGCAATAAACCTATTTCAGATCTTATCATCGTTGAAAATTTGGATATCTTTGATGCGGTACAACAAGGAGAGTTTAGTGCCGAATTGGGTCGGCGATTGGGTAATGCGATGTTTATCTATCGCGGAGGTGGCACCCATTCGGCGGCGGGGCGAAAATCCTTGCTTAGAGAGATTCAAAACGATACGGCTCTAGCCACGAAAATTACCATAAGTGCCTTTGTCGATCTGGATCCCGCAGGATTACAGATTGCCTGCTTATTGGATGGTTGTCAGCAGCTTATTTTACCTGATTTAGCCGTTAGCCAGCCCGATGATTTACTCAATATTCCTCAAATCAATGATCCCGATGATTATTATAAACAGAGTCGGCAGGTGTCTTATCTTGAAGCAATAGCTCTGGGTAATTGGCAGACTTTGTTTAGTTGGATGCGTTTATCCAAGGTGAGTATTAAGCAGCAGCATATGCTAACCAGAAATTTGATGCTAACGGGCCTGTTGAGACATAAATAGCCAATAGTTTAGCTGGTGGAAGCACCTTTCTTAAGTTTACGAGTTTGATTAAATTTTTCTTTTAGCCTATCTACTATCTTTTCGCCTGTGGCTAGAGGATTTCACTAGCCTCTGCCTGAGCGCATTGAATATCACTGAAATGTAGTGTTTGTTTGAAGTTTTGTTTTGGTTTGGGTGTGCATATTGGTGTGTTTCACTGGTGTTCTCGTCATGCTTGTTGGTGGATTGTTGGCGTTTTGTGTTAACAAGTAAAACTTCTATTTTGCCTTGTAATCACTAATATAG
>NZ_JAKEVJ010000180.1:0-859 GCF_022398425.1 Shewanella sp. Isolate7
GTATTATTATTTATCAATAGGTACAAATATAAATGCTAAAAGTAATGCAGTTAAAATCATTAGAAATATAGTATTAAATTTCGGCTCAATTATTGTTTTCCCATTCATCAAAACAAAACCATACAAAATTGTGACAAAGAATTACTTTTTAAATTCAATAGTTATTCTTAAATCATCTAAAAATGCTCAGGAAGTAAAAGCTATTACCAATGGCATCGAAATCGATATGGGAAGAGACAGAAATGATAAATTCTCATCGATAAAAGATAGAGTTGCTGATATTGACATTATTCACGTATCATCTGAAATTGATATTGAGTCATTATCAGAACATTGTGAGTTTTATTTACAGGACTCACTATTCTCAAATAAAAAGTCAATGATTTACTTGGACGACTTTGGTTTACCAAGAATTGATCGAGCGACCACCATCAACTTTGATAGCAGTTCCGGTGACATAGTTATTATCAATTATGAACCGTACAGCCTGTAATATAGGATAAAAACCAGACTCCACTGCAATCAGGGTCTGAGATAAAACATTATTTTTTTCTGCTTCTGTATGCTCAGGTAAAAACTTTATGGGGCCTGGCTGAATACTATTAACTCTCATTATATTTGCATATTTTTTTGCAAGTGATTTCGTAAGAGATTCAAGCCCAGCTTTAGTTGAACAATATAGTGCTTGCGATGAACTAGGGTTTTCAGAAAAAATATCAGTAATATTGATGACAACCCCCTTTTCACCCTTATTAAATAATGCTCGATAAAAATTCTCTATCAAAAGTGCAGGAACAACCATATGGATATTAAAAAACTTTATGTACTGTTCAATTCCGTCAGTATTAAGCTCTAAATC
>NZ_JAKEVJ010000181.1:0-838 GCF_022398425.1 Shewanella sp. Isolate7
TTTCTCCCTATTTCCACTATTCTGATAAAACATAATCTCATACACTCCAAAAATCATCCTTAATATTTTTCATTCTTCTTTTCTAGGCTGTTTACATTAAAAAGCAGCTTGAAAGCAGATAAGTAATTATTTTTTATCAATAAGTGCGTAATAAAAGCCATCTTGTTTTTCACTCGGTAAAAACATTTTTTCTTCACGCAATGTGGCATTTTCATGGCGTTGTAAAAATTTGCGACATTGCAAACTGTTTTCTTCTTCAAACACTGAACAAGTTGCCAACAGCATTCGTCCGCCTGATTTGAGGGTCGTCCATAAAACATCGAGCATGGCTTCTTGTTGTCGTGCGGTTTTGAGTGCATCGGTGGGACGGCGCAACCATTTGATATCGGGATTGCGCTTGATAGTGCCAGAGGCGGTACAAGGTACGTCTGCCAATATGGCATCATACAAGCAATCATCGTACCATGCTGATAAATCTTCTGCTGGCGCACAATGCAAAGCAGCCTGAAAACCTAAACGTGTTAAATTGTCTTGCACACGTGCTAAACGCTTGGCATCAATATCCAGCGCGGTTACAGCACAATCAGCTAATTCTAAAATATGCCCTGTTGTACCACCAGGGGCAGCGCAAGCGTCCAAGATGCGGTCGCCGTTTTGTGGATTCAGCAAATAGGCAGCTTGTTGTGCGCCAAAATCTTGTACGGAAACGACACCTGTGGCAAATTGGGGTAACTGACTCACAGGCATGGGTTCGGCAAGGCGAATGGCATAATCATCTAATATTTTGGCTTCAATATTCGCATCTTGAAGCACTTGTTGGTATTGCTCGGCATTCATG
>NZ_JAKEVJ010000182.1:0-830 GCF_022398425.1 Shewanella sp. Isolate7
ATCTTCAATTTATTGCGCTGTCGATTACAGAAAACAAACAAGTGCCCATTACAGGGCTCTTGTCGCAAGCTATAAGCAACAATGTTACTCAAACCATCTATCGACTTGCGCATATCAGTGATGCCGCATATCAAAGTGACATCAAGCCGGGTACTGTTATTAAACATATTGTCCTCCTATAAATCAGAAGAACAATGATGGTGGCTGATAGCTAAAATATGAAGGTGCAGTTTGTCGGACGCTTACATTTTAAAAAAGGCTACGGCTCTCTTGATGTCAGACTCACTGAACAGTTCTCGTTAGTCGAGAAACTCAGGAAGAGCCATAGCGTAAAGCGGATTTGTTCAGTATTTAGTATTCACCGCAGCAGTTACAAGTATTGGCGAAGCAGACCYATCACCATTGATTCGAAGCAGATAAAGTTGCACAGCATGGTGCGGGAGGCTTATGAAGCCAGCAATGGGTCAGCGGGTGCCAGAACCCTGGCTGATATGGTGACGACAGCTGGCGTGAGATTGACGCGCTATCGTGCCACAAGGCTGATGAAGAAGCTGGGGCTAGTGAGCTGCCAGGTGCCGCAACATCGCTACAAAAAGGCAGACAAGGAGCATRTCGCCATCCCTAATCTCCTTGACCGCCAGTTTGCTGTGACGGCTCCCAATCAAGTGTGGTGTGGCGATGTGACCTATGTGTGGACAGGAAAACGATGGGCTTACCTTGCCGTTGTTCTGGACTTGTTTGCACGTAAACCGGTGGGGTGGGCGATGTCATTTTCGCCCGATAGTGCGCTAACAAGCAAGGCACTAACCATGGCCTTTGAGGCGCGAGGA
>NZ_JAKEVJ010000183.1:0-803 GCF_022398425.1 Shewanella sp. Isolate7
ATACTGAACAAATCCGCTTTACGCTATGGCTCTTCCTGAGTTTCTCGACTAACGAGAACTGTTCAGTGAGTCTGACATCAAGAGAGCCGTAGCCTTTTTTAAAATGGTGTTCTCTTCTTCAATGCGGCGGATTTTCTTCTCCAGCTCACGGATCCGCTGTTGTTCGGGGGTGAGCGGTGCGCCTTTGGGGGATACGCCTTGCTTCTCCTGTCGAAGCTGGTTTACCCATTTACGCATGGCTGAATKACTGACGCCCATCGCGCTTGCAGCCTCAGTTATGCTGTATCCCTGTTTCGTTACCAGCTGCGCAGCTTCTAATTTGAACTCTGCACTGAATGTCGGTCTTGTGTTCTTCATTTCTACCACCTTTTCTCTGGAAGTGAGTCTATCACTTCGTCTATTCAGGTGGCCAAATTCACTATGCCACTACAGATCGACATGATTTGGCTGTCGGTGAATTTTGATGTTTTCATAAAGAATCTCCTGCGCATATGGTACGAGAAAATTCTACTTTTGACGCCAGTTAATTTAAGGGGGGATTACCACCGGACGCTTGTAACCGTCCGGTGATCCCCACATTCAAAAACTGATGCTGCTACTGCATAGTGCTCCTTTTACTAAGGAGAATACCCATGCGGCATCAACGACGAGATGTAAATACCTGGCTGGATCTTTTCGACCGCCAGGAACAAAGCGGATTATCGGCGGTGGCGTTTTGCCGTCAGCATCAGATTAATATCCAAACATTTTACGCCAGACGCAGTGACATCAGGCTTCAGCGAACCAACAATAAATTTGTTCAC
>NZ_JAKEVJ010000184.1:0-796 GCF_022398425.1 Shewanella sp. Isolate7
CGTTTCCAGTGGATAGGGACGACGACCATTGCCCGCTTTTGGATAAAAGGGCTCAATCACTTCCAGCAGTTGAGTCCATGGTAACAGGTTGTCCATCCGAGATAAGAAAATCTCTTTACGGGTCTGGCGGCGCTTGCTGGAAAACTCACTATCGGCAAAAGTTAACTGTTGGCTCATGGGCGGTAATGGCTGTGATTTACTATGTAGCTATGATCTCACATCAGGGACTTATTCGCATCTTCCCTAGACGACTTTTAGCCTACGAACTGCCCCGAGTCTTATGGACAAATTCCACACCATATCTAACTAAAAGATGTGGGGGGCGATTCAGTATATAAGGATTCAGCTTTCCTCAGGTCTTGTAGCCAATGAACCGTATATTTATGATGCCTTCTCTAGGGAAACTGCGAACAAGTCCTGCAATTTAGGTATAGAGCGAGGTTTTGAGCGGCCCGCCTGATTTTTGAACGCTAAGTGTTCAATTTTGGCCAACATACTGCCGTTTTACGCCGAATTTCGACCTAATTCCAGGCTGTTCCCGGATTTMAGACAGATCTTGGCTGTCGTCGTAACATCTGGTCTACTTTAAACAGGTTCGCCAAGGTGAATAGCATGGCTAACTGTGAGTCATTTTTCGTCAGCCCTTTATAGCGTGCTTTGATAAAGCCGAACTGACATTTGATGATTCGAAACGGGTGTTCTACCTTCGCCCGAATGCTGGCTTTTAAATACTCGATGTTGATGGCGGTTTTATTCTTGCGGGGATGCTTCTTCAGCGCCCGAACTTTGCCGGGAC
>NZ_JAKEVJ010000185.1:0-790 GCF_022398425.1 Shewanella sp. Isolate7
TGGTGCAATTGGCATTTTGGTGGGTGGGACTCTTTGGTGAAGCGAAGCAATTGCAACGACATTTCCAGGCCAATACGGTGAAGAAACGTAATGTGTTATCGATAGTGCGGATGGGAAAAGAGCTGATGCGACGACGAGACAGATACCCAATGTCAGCCGATGACCTACTCCATGCTGCCAGGAAGCTGGCTGAGTTATCACTCATTTACGGCTGCTGGGGGTATGAATTATGAGGGGATCCTACAGGGTTTTGCACCGGTGGTTGTCGCCGCAATGTGGTTAGGTCGCGCAGGAGCTGTGGCAGGTCTGGCTGCTTTTGGATACTATTTTTATAATCGAGAGAATTAAATAGGAGAATAATATGCAAGAGTTAACTGCTAATGAGAAACTAGAAATTTCTGGTGGCATGGCATTCTTTGTTTACTTTGCAGCAGCTTATTTAGGAACATTTGCTGGTGCTGCTGGATTCGCTTACGGCGCTGTAGATGCAATGTCTGAGCAAAAGTAGTAATTATGCGGGCGTAGGTCCGCATCTTAAAAGGAGGCCTGCCATGATTAGTCGATTTTTTTTTGTTGTTGGTTTAATTTTAGCTTTCATGTGGTTTTTAGGGGTTAGTTCAAACTTTAAAAGTGAAGGTGATTTTATTTCAGACTCAGTTAGTATTGGTGGGAATGTTTTGTTTTTTATTGCGCCGGTATTATCTTTTTTTGTATCGCAAGACATTTTAAATATGGGGTCAAGGTGTTCGATATCTTTCTATTGGTTATCTGTATTGGTGCAATCATTTAT
>NZ_JAKEVJ010000186.1:0-769 GCF_022398425.1 Shewanella sp. Isolate7
CCTGTACTAATGACTCGTGAGGCTTAACCATACAACCCAAAAGGGTTTCGTACGATGGTTACTGAATCAAAAGAATACAAAAGTACTTGATTGAAGTGAGGTCATAAATTGCTCCTGCATTTATGACATAGAGTACATCCGTGTACTAAAACTCAGATTGACTCTTAGATAGAGTACAGCTTTTCAAATTTACAATTTTGTCTGGAAACCATAGCATTGTGGTCCCACCTGATCCCATCCCGAACTCAGAAGTGAAACGCAATCGCGCCGATGGTAGTGTGGGGTCTCCCCATGTGAGAGTAGGTCATTTCCAGGCGCCTAATAAAGCAAAAAGCCCTAGCCTAAAACGCTAGGGCTTTTTGCTTTCTACGCTCGCCTAAATTGCTCCTGGCAATTTATGGCACTTCCTACATCCATGTAGGTCGCGCGAAAGCATCTACTTCACCGTAACCGTCCGGTGATCCCCACATTCAAAAACTGATGCTGCTACTGCATAGTGCTCCTTTTACTAAGGAGAATACCGTATCCGTCCGGAGAACTGCACCTAGCCGAGTTTTGCATTCCAGGGTAGCAAGTGTTCTAGACACTCGGGCTTAAGTGACAACTGCTCAAGGCAGTACATCAAGTAATCGAAGGGCGTCAACCCATTCGCCTTGGCGGTTTCGATCACACTGTACAGTATGGCACTCGCGTTCGCACCATTGGCCGTATTGGCAAATAGCCAGTTCTTCCGCCCAATGACGAACGGTTTTATCGCTCTCTCGGCGCG
>NZ_JAKEVJ010000187.1:0-764 GCF_022398425.1 Shewanella sp. Isolate7
GATATTGAGTTAATCAACACTTTTGCATAATGAATATAATTAATATCAAAAGTTAAGCAAACTCTATTTAGGTTCATCAAAACACCTTCTTTGTATTAACAAGCAAATATAACACAGGAAGTAATATCATAACCGCTATTAGATCTTTAAACCAAACAAGATTAGCAATATTATTACTTAATGGCAAAAACAAGCATATGCCGATTAATATTACATTTGCAAAACCTGAAGGTAATGAAAGTTTCAACAAGGATCTACAAAATAAGAATTGAATGATAAAAATAAAAGGAATGACAAAAATATATGCTTCCCCAAACATAACAAATGCTTGACCAGTATAGAATGAGTTCATATTCACCCAACCACTTCCTTCACCAAAATAGTGCTTCACAATCTCAGCCGCAGGGTCAAATGTTTCGGTACCCGAAAAGTGCCTAACTGGTGATGAATATAATAACGCACCTAATTCAAAGTTTTGAAAATACTGCCTTATGAGAAACATACCTTCAGCTTGAACTAAAAATATACGTTCAAAAATTTTATAAAAAATCTCACTTGAACTACTATATAAACCAGAAAATGTCAAATATATAATGGGTGTTAATAAAGTAAAAACATAGATTATCGTATTTACACGTAACCTACCAAAAACAAATAGTCCCCATAAAAAAAGCATAATAGGCATAAACAAATAGCTTTTTATTAAAGTTAATAATGAGTAAATCAAAAATAATAAACATAGAGAAAGTAAAGTTGCTTTACCT
>NZ_JAKEVJ010000188.1:0-755 GCF_022398425.1 Shewanella sp. Isolate7
GTCCAGGCCACGCTGACTATGTTAAAAACATGATCACAGGTGCTGCACAGATGGACGGCGCGATCCTAGTAGTTGCTGCTACTGACGGTCCTATGCCTCAAACACGTGAGCACATCCTACTTTCTCGTCAGGTTGGTGTACCTTACATCATCGTGTTCATGAACAAATGTGACATGGTTGACGACGAAGAGCTACTAGAGCTAGTAGAGATGGAAGTTCGTGAACTTCTTTCTGAGTATGACTTCCCAGGTGATGACCTACCTCTAATCCAAGGTTCTGCGCTTAAAGCGTTAGAAGGTGAGAAAGAGTGGGAAGACAAAATCGTTGAGCTTGCAGAAGCACTAGATTCTTACATCCCAGAGCCAGAGCGTGACATCGATAAGCCATTCATCATGCCTATCGAAGACGTATTCTCAATCCAGGGTCGTGGTACAGTAGTAACWGGCCGTGTAGAAGCTGGTATCATCAACGTGAAYGACGAAGTWGAAATCGTAGGTATTAAAGAAACTACGAAGACAACTTGTACRGGTGTTGAGATGTTCCGTAAGCTTCTAGACGAAGGTCGTGCGGGTGAGAACATCGGTGCACTWCTACGTGGTACTAAGCGTGAWGAMGTTGAGCGTGGTCAAGTACTAGCTAAGCCTGGTTCAATCACTCCACACACRAARTTCACTTCAGAAGTATACGTACTTTCTAAAGATGAAGGTGGTCGTCACACTCCATTCTTCAAAGGTTACCGTCCACAGTTCTACTTC
>NZ_JAKEVJ010000189.1:0-712 GCF_022398425.1 Shewanella sp. Isolate7
ATGCAAAAGTGTTGATTAACTCAATATCCAACAACTTAAGTGAATTTAATCAGTGTGAAATAACGGTATTAACAGGTTGTGATAAGCTAATGGATTTGGACGTGACTGAAATTTCTAATCACAAGAACATTAGTATTAACGTTATTGATATAAGTAGCGAATTAGCCTCTTTTTGTCCTTCAGGGCGTTTTCCTGCTCAGGTTTACGCAAGATTTTTTATGGGAAATTATATTAAGGGCACAATACTCTACTTAGATGTTGATATGATTGTTAATTGTTGTATAAGTGATTTGTTCAAAGACTTTGACTCTGAGTCTGGATTTGGTGCATGTATCGATACTGGGATACTTTTTAATAAAGCCTTAGGTATAAACAAACTATCTTACGATTTTACTTATTTTAATGCAGGAATGTTTATCTGTGACTTAAACAATCCCATTGTCCTTAAGTATTTTCGAGATGCAATAGTTCTTGCCCAAAAGAATAACTATCCATTGGCTGACCAAGACGCTCTTAATTTCTCAATACAAGGTAGATTCAATGTTATGCCTGTAAAATTTAATTATGCAGGTGTTTTTTTTTCGAATAGATATTCTATAATTCACTATGCTCATCTAAAGCCCACTTTGCAATTGAGATATTTAAGTGCATTTAAACAGTACAATCAGTACGTAACTCAGCTTCATTTATCCTTTCCTTATAGAAAGTATTC
>NZ_JAKEVJ010000019.1:0-51277 GCF_022398425.1 Shewanella sp. Isolate7
AGGTAGAACACCCGTTTCGAATCATCAAATGTCAGTTCGGCTTTATCAAAGCACGCTATAAAGGGCTGACGAAAAATGACTCACAGTTAGCCATGCTATTCACCTTGGCGAACCTGTTTAAAGTAGACCAGATGTTACGACGACAGCCAAGATCTGTCTGAAATCCGGGAACAGCCTGGAATTAGGTCGAAATTCGGCGTAAAACGGCAGTATATTGGCCAAAATTGAACAGTTAGCGTTCAAAAATCAAGCGGGCCGCTCAAAACCTCGCTCTATACCTAAATTGCAGGACTTGTTCGCAGTTTCCCTAAAAGGGAACGTGGGGAAAGAGGTTCATCGGAGTATCTTTATCTTCTGCAACATGAAGAAATGTAAAGTAGTCGAATTAAACGTTCAGTTGGATCATGTTCATCTTGTTGTGCGTACACCACCGAGTTTAAGCGTGTCAGAGTTAGTAGGTGTATTAAAGGGAAGAACAGCGATTAGATTATTCGCGAAGTATCCATATTTAAGAAAGAAGAAGTTGTGGGGTAATCATTTCTGGCAACGTGGTTACTTTGTGGATTCGGTAGGAGCGAATGAGGAAATAATTAGGCGATACGTGCGGCATCAAGACAGACAAGAGAAGGAAGAGGCCGAGCGTCAATTACAATTGAACGTTGATTAATAAATAAGCCCCCTTATAGGGGGCCAATCAAAGCCACCTTCTATGAAGGTGGATTCTTTANTTAGATTATTCGCGAAGTATCCATATTTAAGAAAGAAGAAGTTGTGGGGTAATCATTTCTGGCAACGTGGTTACTTTGTGGATTCGGTAGGAGCGAATGAGGAAATAATTAGGCGATACGTGCGGCATCAAGACAGACAAGAGAAGGAAGAGGCCGAGCGTCAATTACAATTGAACGTTGATTAATAAATAAGCCCCCTTATAGGGGGCCAATCAAAGCCACCTTCTATGAAGGTGGATTCTTTACTGGTTTTTTCTCATAGAAGATAGCCGTCACAATTTGGTATTGCTATGATTGAGGCTATTGCAGCGCTGAAAAGGTTAAATGGATGACTCATAAATTACGCTCGGTCTCTTTGGCAGTGATGACCGGCCTAAGTTTGTTACTGACAGGATGTGTATCGACTCAATCGGCGGCGACGGCAGAGCAGGGTAAGCTGATGGTGGCTCCCGTGATGCCTGACTATAAGCTCGAGGTTACCTTAGCCAGATTGAACGATATCCTGGCCTCGGCCGAACTGACCCCAGAGCAGCGTGCGCGTTTTCATTATGACCGTGGGGTGATCTACGACAGTGTCGGACTACGCATCCTGAGTCGCATCGATTTTCACCAGTCGTTGAAGTTGCAGCCTAATCTGGCCGACGCCTATAACTTTATCGGCATCTATTACACCCAGGAAGGGGAATTTGAGAGTGCCTATGAGGCTTTCGATGCCGTGCTCGAGCTCTCCCCCGATTATGACTATGCCTATCTCAATCGTGGCATCGCCCTCTATTATGGTCAGCGAGACGAGCTGGCCGTGGCCGACATGCAGTCTTTCTATCGGGCCAACGAGCAGGACGGTTACCGCGCCCTCTGGCTCTATATCACAGAGTCGAAACTGGGCGCCGAGCAGGCTAAGCATCATTTAGCCGAGAATAGAGCTAAGCTGGACGACTCGCAATGGTCTACCACATTAGTGGATTTTTATCTTGGCAAGGTGAGTCGTGAGCAGGTCTTTGAGGTGGCTAAGCAGGGGCTGAGTCACACCAATGAGTATGCCGAGCGCCTGTGCGAGGCCTATTTCTATATCGCTAAGATAGCCGAGAGGCAGGGCAACTATAGCGATGCCGCCAATTACTTCCGCCTGGCCTTGGCGACCAACATCTATGATTTCGTCGAACATAGGTATGCCAGAGTCGAGCTAGCCAAGATAGATGAACTCATCGCTCAGCCTTAATGCCGAACGTAAGTTATATTATCGTTTGTTGAGGCTCGCCCCATTGGCGGGCCTTTTCGTTTTTATCTGTCGGCGCCACACAAGCGCCCAGTTCCGGGTCGCCAAACTAGCCATAGGATAAGCTTGGCGCTATAATTGCCCGCTTTTAACACTCCATCAAATTCGCAGGTAATCATGTCAGGCTATACAGTTGAAGTCGACAAGCGTCGTACTTTCGCCATCATCTCGCACCCGGATGCGGGTAAAACCACTATCACCGAGAAGGTCTTGTTGTTCGGACAGGCGCTGCAGAAGGCGGGCACGGTAAAGGGCAAGAAGTCGGGACAACATGCCAAGTCTGACTGGATGGAGATGGAGAAGGATCGTGGTATCTCTATTACCACCTCTGTGATGCAGTTTCCCTACCGTGAGGCGCTGGTAAACCTGCTGGATACTCCGGGTCACGAAGACTTCTCGGAAGATACCTATCGTACGCTGACAGCGGTTGACTCCTGCCTCATGGTGATCGACTCGGCTAAGGGTGTTGAGCAGCGCACCATCAAGTTGATGGAAGTTACCCGTCTACGTGATACGCCGATCGTGACCTTCATGAACAAACTTGACCGTGACATTCGTGATCCTATCGAGCTGATGGACGAGGTAGAGAACGTACTTAATATCGCCTGTGCGCCAATTACCTGGCCTATCGGCGCCGGTAAAGAGTTCAAGGGTGTCTATCATCTGCTCCGCGATGAGGTGATCCTGTATCAAAACGGTATGGGTCACACCATCCAAGACTCGCGCGTCATCAAAGGGCTGGATAATCCCGAGCTGGATGAGGCGATTGGCAGCTATGCACAGGATCTGCGTGACGAGATGGAGCTGGTGCTGGGCGCCTCCCATGAATTCGATCTAGACGCCTTCCTCAAGGGCGAGCTGACTCCTGTGTTCTTTGGTACCGCATTGGGTAACTTTGGTGTTGACCATATTCTCGATGGCATAGTCGAGTGGGCGCCGCGTCCCCAGGCCCGTGAATCGGATCTGCGTAATGTCGAGCCCGACGAGCCTAAGTTCAGTGGCTTCGTGTTTAAGATTCAGGCGAACATGGATCCTAAGCACAGGGACCGTGTCGCCTTCATGCGTATCTGCTCCGGTCGTTATGAGCAAGGCATGAAGATGCACCATGTGCGTATCGGTAAAGATGTGAACGTCAGCGACGCCCTAACTTTCATGGCCGGCGATCGTAACCGTGCCGAGGCGGCTTATCCTGGCGATATTATCGGCCTGCATAACCATGGCACCATACGTATCGGCGACACCTTTACTCAAGGTGAGAAGCTTCGCTTTACCGGTGTACCAAACTTCGCACCCGAGATGTTCCGTCGTATCAGGCTCAAGGACCCGCTGAAGCAGAAACAGCTGCTCAAAGGTCTGGTACAGCTGTCTGAAGAAGGTGCGGTGCAGGTGTTCCGTCCGCTGGACTCCAACGATCTCATCGTGGGCGCCGTGGGTGTGCTGCAGTTTGAAGTGGTTGTGCAGCGTCTTAAGAGCGAATACAAGGTCGAGGCTATCTACGAGGCGATCAGCGTGGCGACGGCGCGCTGGGTCTACTGCGAAGATGCCAAGAAGCTTGAAGAGTTTAAGCGCAAGTGCAGCAACAACCTGGCGCTTGATGGCGGCGACAACCTCACCTATGTGGCGCCGACCATGGTGAACCTCAATCTGTCGATAGAACGTTATCCCGACATAGAGTTCGCCAAGACTCGCGAGAACTAATCGATTGAAAAAGCAGCCTAGGCTGCTTTTTTATGCACATTTTTTGAGCCCTTCAGTATAGTGAAACTAAGCGATTGAAGTAGGAGCCATTGAAGTGGGGCCAGAGAAGTGAAGAGCCATAGAATTGAGGAGCCAAGATGATAGTAAAATGGTGGCGCGCCTACATCGCCTGGTGTGATCGTATGGGCCTAACGCCGGAGAATCAGCGCTGCTGCGCGCCCAAATTAAGTGATCCTGAATTGAGAGGCTCTGAATTAAGTGAGCCTGAATTAAATGAGCATGAGTTGAATGAGCATGAGTTGAATGAGCCAGCATTAACCGCTCACCAGGCAGAAATACCTCAGCAAGCACCACAAGGTGCCAAGGCGAGAGTTGAAGATGCGCGTCGCTGATTCCCAGGATAGCAAGGCATTCGATAGCAGGCTTGCGGTTATCGACAGCCATGTGCATCTGGATTTTGACGAATTCGACGCAGAGCGTGAGCAGCTAGTCCTCAGGCTCAGGGCCGCCGGCCTGCGAGATGCGGTGATCCCAGGAGTCAGAGCCAGTCAATGGCCTAAGCTTCAGGCGATCGCGGCGCGCCATGGCTTGCATTATGGACTCGGGATACATCCCTGGTATTGCACTGAAGATTGGCAGCAAGATATTGAAAACTTGTCTAAACTTCTTGAGGAGCGAGGCGACGACCCCAAGCTGGTTGCCATCGGCGAGTGTGGGTTAGATGCCTTACATAAAGCTTCCTGGGAGGCTCAGCTTCCCTGTTTCGAGGCGCAACTGCAGTTGGCCCAGCAACACGAATTGCCGGTGATTCTGCATAGCGTTAAGGCCCACAACGAGGTGCTGGCGTTACTCAAACGCTACCCTTTGGCAAGAGGAGGTGTGATACATGGCTTTTATGGCTCGATGCAGTTGGCTCAGCGCTATGTGGATGCGGGGTGTTACCTAGGAATAGGTCATCTGTTACTGGAGGAAAAGGCGAAAAAATTGCAAGAAACGCTTGTCAAGTTACCGTTAGAACATCTGGTGATCGAGACTGATTTGGCCCTGGTTTACCAGCTGAAAAAGTCGCAATTTGCCGATAAAACCGGCGGTTCTGGCTTAATTTTGCATTTGCTAATTGAGAAAATCGCAAATTTGCAAAAAAAATCTAACGTTCTGGTATCAGAACAAGTGTTTCGAAATACGCTGCAACTCTTTGACCTCTAGTTTATTTTTGAAAAAACAGATGTAAATCGCACCAAGTTTTTTTTGTAACGCCTTGAAATAAAACTTCAAAAACTTGATCAAAACGACGATTTTAACCATCCGGTCGGGTATAATCTGTCGGTGAAAAAGGTTGGTTAACAACATAATTAAAAAGTATTAACAATAGGGTGATGGTTAATGGATATTTTAATGAGTTTAGTAGGGGTGGTCGTCCTACTCGCGATAGGTTTTTTGCTTTCTAACAACAGAAAAGCTATCAACATGCGTACCGTATTTGGTGCACTTGCGATTCAGGCATTCTTTGCTGGTTTCGTACTGTACGTACCTATCGGTAAAGACATTCTAAAAAGTGTTTCAGATGGCGTATCTAGCGTTATCGGTTACGCCCAAAACGGTATTGGCTTCTTGTTCGGCGATTTGGCTAACTTCAAAGTTGGTTTCATCTTCGCCATCAACGTACTGCCTGTAATCGTCTTCTTCTCATCGCTAATCGCGGTACTTTACTACCTAGGCATCATGCAGTGGATCATCCGTATCATCGGTGGTGGCCTGCAGAAAGCACTGGGTACTAGCCGTACTGAGTCTATGTCAGCTACTGCTAACATCTTCGTTGGTCAAACTGAAGCACCACTGGTTGTTCGTCCATTTATCGCGACTATGACTCAATCTGAGCTGTTCGCTATCATGGTGGGTGGTCTAGCCTCTATCGCTGGTTCAGTATTGGCTGGTTACGCGCAGATGGGTGTACCTATTGAGTACCTAGTTGCTGCATCATTCATGGCTGCACCAGGTGGTCTATTGATGGCTAAGCTAATGCATCCTGAAACAGAGAAAACTGTTAATGAAATGGATGAGCTGCCAGAAGATCCTGACAAGCCAGCTAACGTACTTGACGCTGCGGCTGCCGGTGCTTCATCTGGTATGCACCTAGCCCTAAACGTTGGTGCTATGCTACTAGCCTTCGTTGGTCTGATTGCGATGATCAACGGTATTATCGGTGGTGTAACTGGCCTGTTCGGCGCTGAAGGTATCACGCTTGAGCTGATCCTTGGTTACATCTTCATGCCTCTAGCATTCCTAATCGGTGTGCCTTGGAACGAAGCCCTTATCGCAGGTTCTTTCATCGGTCAGAAGATCGTTGTTAACGAATTCGTTGCTTACCTGAACTTCGCTCCATACCTGAAAGATGTTGCTGATGGTGGTCTGCTGGTTGAAGCGACTAACGCTGTAATGTCCGACAGAACTAAGGCAATCATTTCATTCGCTCTGTGTGGTTTCGCTAACCTGTCTTCTATCGCGATTCTACTGGGTGGTCTAGGTGCAATGGCTCCTACTCGTCGTCACGACCTAGCTAAGCTTGGTATCCGTGCGGTAGTAGCTGGTTCTCTAGCTAACCTAATGAGTGCAACGCTAGCGGGTCTGTTCCTAGCGTTATAAGTCTCAGGAAATTCCTTGGGGGGATGCCCCTGAACGACGACTCTGCCCAGCAGGGCAGAGTCAGCGTTAACTCAACCATTTTTCAACGTATTAGTAACAAGATGGCTATTTATCACTGCTGTTGATGGGTAGCTGTGTGTAAACAAACTTCAGCCGATTAGGTGATTAGACACCAATATCAGTGATAAATCAGAAGTTTGTTTTATTATTAGAATATTGTGTTTGCATTTTTACATTAATTATATTGTGATTTAATACAATTTGAGTAAAATGCGGCGCCAACAAAGAAAGAAACGCTGACTCGTAAAGAGCAGTAAAACCATAAAATAATGGGGTTGATGATGAAAAACGTTAAAACTTTAGCTTTAGCCGCTACTACCGTAGCAGCAATGTCTACCAGCGCTTTTGCAGCAGAACGTTCAGATCTATACGCTACCGACTACAAGTGGATGCAGTTCAATGCTATGTACTCTGTAGACGAGCTACCAAGTGCTGGTGAGAGCGGACACAACTACCTAGAGATGGAATTCGGTGGCCGTAAGGGTATCGTTGATCTATACGGTTATGTTGACGTGTTCAACCTGGGCAACGAAAGCTCTGGCGACAAAGTTGGCGATGCCAGCAAGATGTTCATGAAGTTTAACCCACGCTTCTCTCTAGATGCGATCACTGGTAAAAACCTGTCTTTCGGCCCAGTTCAAGAAGTTTACTTCTCAACTCTGTTCAACTGGGGGGGCGGAGCTTTCAATAAAGATGGCATAGGTGACGTAAACGCGACTTTCTGGGGTATCGGTGCTGACGTGAACGTGCCTTGGTTAGGTAAGACTGGCATGAACCTATACGCTCACTATGACTTGAACAAGAAAGAGTGGAACGGTTACCAGTTCTCTGCTAACTGGTTCAAGCCTTTCTACTTCTTCGAGAACAAGAGCTTCCTATCTTTCCAAGGTTATGTTGATTGGCAGTTCGGTGGTGACGAAGATATGGGTAACGAGTTCGTTCCTATGTCTGACAACGGTGGTGCAGCCTTCTTCGGTCTGTACTGGCACTCTGACAAGTATGCACTTGGCTATGGTCTGAAAGGCTACAAAGACGTTTACCTGCTAAAAGATGGCGCTGGTATCGTTGGCCTAGAAACCACTGGTTGGGGTCACTACTTCACCGCGACTTACAAGTTCTAAATTTAGGATTTTGTAGGTTTGGGAGCCGCTATCCGGCGGCTCCTAATCTCTCGCTCAGGTTTGTCATCATTGTTTAACCTAAGTGAGTAATTTTTATCTAAGCATGGACTATATTAATAGAGCTTGTTTACATAAAGGTTAGTAGTTTTACGCGCTAAAAAGGATTTTTCGCGGAAAGGCTGGAACACTACTCTACAAAGTATAATTACTTAGTTCCCCCTTCCCGGTCTTCAAGGATTCAAGTCGTGACCCTTGTGTCAGGATCGCCGCTGGTTATCACCAGGGCATTGAATACCTGAATTAGTAAACTTGTTGTGTCGTACCGATAAAACAATTTTACGGCAACGCCTGAAGGCCCGGCCATAAATATAATCAAAAGATGCCAACTCTAGGTGCTGTCATACGTCAATTTCTTATTTCTGAATTAATAATTTACGTTTCGGAGAGCTAATATGAGTGATTTAAAAAAAGCAGCACAGAAAGCCATTGAGTTGATGGATCTGACGACCCTGAACGATGACGATACCGATCAAAAAGTGATTGAGTTATGTCATAAGGCTAAGACTCCTGCAGGTAACACTGCTGCCATCTGTATCTATCCTCGTTTTATTCCTATTGCTCGTAAGACCCTGAATGAGATGGGTTGTGAAGAGATCAAAATCGCTACAGTCACTAACTTCCCCCATGGTAACGATGACATCGCGATCGCCGTGCTAGAGACGCGTGCCGCCGTTGCCTATGGTGCCGATGAGGTTGACGTAGTATTCCCATACCGTGCCCTGATGGCTGGTAACGAAACCGTAGGTTATGAGCTGGTTAAGGCCTGTAAAGAAGCCTGTGGTGACGATGTATTGCTGAAGGTGATCATCGAGTCTGGCGTACTGCAAGACCCTGCGCTTATCCGTAAGGCCTCTGAGCTGTCTATCGACGCCGGTGCAGACTTTATCAAGACCTCTACCGGTAAAGTGGAAGTTAACGCTACCTTAGAAGCCGCCGAGATCATGATGACTGTGATCGCCGAGAAGAATCCTAAGGTTGGTTTTAAGCCAGCCGGTGGTGTGCGTGATGCAGCAGCCGCAGAAGAGTTCTTAGGCGTCGCCGAGCGTCTGCTTGGTAAGGGCTGGGCAACACCACGTACCTTCCGTTTCGGAGCGTCTAGCCTGCTAAACAACCTGTTACATACCCTGGGATTGGCCGAAGCGCCTAAGGGTCCTCAAGGTTACTAAGCGACGCGGTTAGCTTTATTAGTTAAGTGTGATCTAAATCTATTTGATAACGCCAAAACTTGTATATATTGTTCGTAATTAAATTACGGTTTTGGCGTTAAACAAGAGAGTTTGTCACTCGAATACGAATTTTTGTGACAAATTTGGAGGCAGTACCATGTTTCTAGCACAAGAGATTATTCGTAAAAAACGTAATGGCGAAGTGTTGTCGACTCAAGAGATCCAGTTTTTCGTTCAAGGGATCACTAACAACACAGTTTCTGAAGGCCAAATCGCTGCACTGGGTATGGCAGTCTATTTCAAAGACATGAACATGGATGAACGTATTGCGCTGACGACAGCGATGCGTGACTCTGGCACCGTTCTTAACTGGAAAAACCTTGGCTTAGATGGCCCTATCATCGACAAGCACAGCACGGGCGGTGTGGGCGATGTGATCAGTCTGATGCTTGGCCCCATGGCCGCCGCCTGTGGCGGATATGTGCCCATGATCTCCGGCCGTGGCCTTGGCCATACCGGTGGTACCCTGGATAAGTTTGATGCGATTCCAGGCTACCAGACAGAGCCTGACAGCGAACTGTTCAGAAAAGTCGTTAAAGAAGCCGGTGTCGCCATCATAGGTCAAACTGGTGACCTAGTCCCCGCCGATAAGCGCTTCTATTCAATTCGCGATAATACCGCAACCGTCGAATCCATCTCTCTCATTACAGCTTCTATTCTTTCTAAGAAACTTGCCGCCGGTCTCGATGCATTAGCCATGGACGTTAAGGTGGGTAGCGGTGCCTTTATGCCGACCTATGAAGCTTCTGAAGAGCTGGCTCGCAGTATCACCGCCGTGGCAAATGGTGCAGGTACCAAGACAACTGCGCTGCTGACCGACATGAACCAGGTGCTGGCCTCATGTGCGGGTAATGCGGTGGAAGTGAAGGAAGCGGTTGATTTCCTCACGGGTGCCTACCGTAACCCACGTCTGTATGAAGTGACCATGGGTCTGTGTGCCGAGATGCTACAGTTAGGTGGCTTGGCCGCTAACGAAGCCGAGGCGCGTGACAAGCTCAATCGTGTGCTGGATAACGGTAAGGCTGCCGATATCTTTGGTCGGATGATTTCTGGCCTGGGTGGCCCAGCAGACTTTATCGAAAACTATGCTAAGTATCTGCCACAGTCGCAGATCATTCGTCCTGTCTACGCCGATCGGAGTGGTTTTGCAACCTCTATGGATACCCGTGAGCTTGGTCTTGCGGTGGTGACCCTAGGCGGTGGACGTCGTAAGCCAGGTGATGCCTTAGACTACAGCGTGGGCTTGACCCAGGTCTGTGCACTGGGCGATGAGATCACCTCAGATAAGCCGATTGCCATGGTTCATGCGCAATCTGAAAGCGCCTTCGAAGAAGCGGTGGCAGCCGTGAAGAAAGCGATTCACATTGGCGATGAAGCGCCAGAGAAAACACCAGAGATCTATCGTTACATTCGTCAGTCAGATCTCTAGGAGAGTAAAAGATGAAAAGAACTGTCATTATGATGCTCGACTCCTTCGGGGTCGGTGCAGCAAAAGATGCTGAAGCCTTTGGCGACACAGGTTCAAACACCTTCGGTCATATTGCTAAGGCGTGTGCCGAAGGCAAGGCAAACGAAGGTCGCGAAGGCCCGCTTAAGCTACCTAACCTGGCTAAACTCGGCCTGGCAATGGCCGCTAAAGAGAGCACAGGCAGCTTTGCTGAAGGCTTCGGTGACGATGTCGAAGTGATCGGTGCCTACGGTCATGCCGATGAGCTCAGCTCGGGTAAAGATACGCCGAGTGGTCACTGGGAAATGGCGGGCGTGCCCGTACTGTACGAGTGGGGTTACTTTAGCGACCTGAAGAACTCTTTCCCTAAAGAGTTGACAGATAAGATCCTTGAGCGCGCTGGTTTGTCTGGCTTCCTGGGTAACTGCCATGCCTCAGGCACGGCGATTCTCGAAGAGCTGGGCGAAGAGCATATGCGTTCTGGTCTGCCTATCTTCTATACCTCGGCCGATTCTGTATTCCAGATCGCCTGTCATGAAGAGACATTTGGTTTGGATAACCTCTACACCTTGTGTCAGATCGCCCGTGAAGAACTTGAGCCTTACAACATCGGCCGCGTTATCGCTCGCCCATTCGTTGGCACAGGCCCGAGCGATTTTGCCCGTACCGGTAACCGCAAAGACTACGCGGTCGAGCCACCATCAAAGACAGTGCTGGATAAGTTGAAAGAAGCCGGCGGTGAGGTGGTGAGTGTGGGTAAGATTGCCGACATCTATGCTCACTGCGGTATCACCAAGAAGGTGAAGGCCACAGGTTTGGAAGCCCTGTTCGATGCTACGCTTGAGCAGGTGAAACAGGCTGGCGACCGTACCATAGTCTTCACTAATTTCGTCGATTTCGACTCTCACTATGGCCATCGCCGTGACATCGCTGGTTATGCCCGTGCACTGGAGTATTTCGACACCCGCTTGCCAGAGATGTTTGCACTGCTAGGTGAAGACGATCTTCTACTGCTGACCGCAGACCATGGTTGTGACCCAACCTGGCAGGGTACAGACCATACCCGTGAGCGCGTGCCCGTATTGGCCTATGGCGCAGGTTTAGCACCTGGTTCACTGGGTCGTCGCAATAGCTTCGCCGATATAGGTCAGAGCATTGCCAGCTACTTCGGCCTTGAGCCTATGGAGTACGGCGAGTCATTCGTCGCCTAGGCAAATAAGGATGACTTAAGGTCATCCTGCTACAATATTATGATTTGGTGGCTTAAATTGGGCCACCGCTACTAGAAAAAGACTTAAGTCTAAAAATAGGGGTTATATAGATGGCTACACCACATATTAATGCTGTTGACGGTGCATTCGCTGATACAGTGCTTTTCCCAGGCGATCCACTGCGTGCCAAGTACATTGCTGAAACTTTCCTAGAGAATGTTGAGCAGGTCACTGACGTACGTAACATGCTAGGCTTTACCGGTACTTACAAAGGCGTTCGTATCTCTGTAATGGGTTCTGGTATGGGTATCCCTTCTTGCTCTATCTATGCGACTGAGCTGATCAAAGACTACGGCGTGAAAAACCTGATCCGCGTAGGTACTTGTGGTGCGATCAGCACAGACGTTAAAGTACGTGATGTGATCATCGGTATGGGTGCTTGCACCGATTCACAAGTTAACCGTCTACGTTTCAAGGGCCAAGACTTCGCAGCTATCTGTGACTACGGTCTGCTGAGCGCGGTAGTTAAGGCTGCCGAAGAGAAGGGCACTAAGTACCGCGTAGGTAACGTGTTCTCTGCCGACCTGTTCTACACGCCAGATCCAGAAATGTTCGACGTGATGGAAAAGATGGACGTGCTAGGCGTCGAGATGGAAGCTGCCGGCCTATACGGCGTTGCTAAAGAGTTCGGTGCTAAGGCGCTATGTGTGGTAACAGTATCTGACCATATCCGTACCGGTGAAAAAACCTCTTCTGACGAGCGTCAAACCACCTTCAACGAGATGATCGAAATGACACTGGAAGCGGCAATTACTCTGTAATTATCACGCTAGTGTTGAGTAAAAACGGGCCAATCGGCCCGTTTTTTTATATCTGTGGTCAACTTGCCTAATGACGCTTGTACCTCGCTGGAGTTTGCTCAGGCTCGCCTGCTTCTTCTCTTTTATTGGTTTTCGGGCATTCGTTTATCTGGCATTTGCTTCGCCGTCATCTTTCTCGCCGTTTTTAGATGCGCCTTTTTGAGCGTGGTCGGTATCATCGGCAGCGTCTGAGGAGAGCTCGGCATCATCGTATTCCTGTTCCTTATCTGTGCCTAGGGTGGCGGCTATCTTCTCACCGAGTCTGCTCTTAGTCTTGCGACGCTCGAAGTCGGCTCGCTTAAAGGAGAGGGCACGGGAGAGCAGCATGCCGATGAGCCCGGCGATGATTAACATCATCTGCTGCTGTTCCATGTTGAGCTGGTGCGCTTCCTTGATCTCGTTGAAGAAGCGCTGCGGCACTAACCTGACCTCGATATAGCCAAGGTTCTTATCATCCTGGAGTACGGCCTCGACATAGGGGGGGTAAGGTGCCAGTAGGGCCCTTAGCTCTTCCGATTCAGGCTCGAGCGGCTCGTCGGTGACGCTCTGCGCGAAGGCTAGGCGTTGCCCCTTCTCGCTGAAGATGGTGGCCGACATCACCTTGGGGTCCAGTACCAATGCACTGGTGAGCCACTGCAGTTGCTCATCATTTTGCAACTGCAAGGCCGGCGCGGCGCCATAGGCGGTCTGCTGCACCAATAAACGAGCCATCTTTTGGGTTTGGGACTTTAGAAGCTGTTGACCTTGTAGTAGGCTAGTTTCCCATAATTGGAACAAGCCCACCATGAGGGCGACAGCGACACTGATCTGCAGCAGTCGTGTCAGCCTTTGGGTCTTTTTGAGTCCTTTAAGAAAAAACACTTTGTACCTGAAGATGATAAGGGTTTTATTAATCATAATGGATTATCTTCTAACCCGATACCCGGAGACGCACGACTAATGGCAAATCAGCAACAAAATCCTCTGTTTTCATGGCTCTATGATGAGGTTAGCGCGAGTATCACCCTGAATGGCTGTCTCTTTTCGCGCCATGAGGAAGCAAGCGCCCCCGAAGCTGATTTGCGCCTGCGTCTGGTCTATCAGGATGCTCAGCGCCAAGGTGACATCGCCGAGGCGGTTTTGTCCTGTGCACAGCCGATGAGCCTTGCGGTGATCACACGCCAAAACGACCTGTCTTGTATTGAGCTCTGTCTCGATAAACAGGCAGGGCAGAAGCTGGCCGACGTCCTGGCGGCGAGGGACGATATTGAGCTCTTGTATATTAGTGGCCAGCAGCCAAGGCTGGACCAGCCGGGACTGCTGGTAATGGACATGGACTCGACGGCGATTCAGATTGAGTGTATCGACGAGTTGGCGGCCATGGCCGGGGTTGGCGAGGCGGTGGCCGAGGTCACCGAGCGTTCCATGCAGGGCGAGCTTGATTTCGAGCAGAGCCTGCGACAGCGAGTGGCTAAGCTGGCGGGCGCCGATGCCGGCATCATAGATACCCTGTGCGGCCAACTGCCGCTAATGCCGGGCCTCGAGGTGATGGTGACGGAGTTACAGAGCAATGGTTGGCGTATGGTGCTGGCGTCGGGAGGCTTCACACCCTTTGTGGGCCATCTAAAGCAGCAACTTAACTTAGATGCGGCCTATGCCAACGAACTTGTGGTCGTCGAGGGCAAGCTAAAAGGCGAGGTGATAGGCACAGTGGTGGATGCTCAGTTTAAGGCCGATACCGTGCTACGCAGCGCCGAGACCTGGCAGATCCCCGTGGGCCAACGCTTAGCCATAGGCGATGGCGCCAACGATATCCCTATGGTGCAGGCGGCCGATTTTGGCATCGCCTACCATGCCAAGCCTAAGTTGCAGGCGGCTGCCGATGCGGCGATTGCCAAGCTGGATCTGCGGGTGCTGCCCTTTATGTTAGTTAACCTGGCATAGGCGAGGTTTCAGGTTCGCGCCAAGGATGAATCGATAGGCTCGCATGATGCGGGCCTTTTATTTTGGCAATTTATGAATAAGCCTCAATAGGACTCGCGTTTAAAATCAATCTTTTATCTTTGATCTACAAGTCATTATTTTCAAACGCATGTTTAAGACAATTCCGCGCTTGTTTTTTTGCTTGCTTTGTACTTGAGTTACCCCTTTAAAGTCAGTACCTTAAATCAAATTTTATTCGGATATCTTCTGTGTCGACTCTGATCCAAGAATCACGTTTTATTCCCTATCATCAGGGGCAACTCCACCTGCGTCTGCTTAAGCGGCCCGATGCCGACATGAGCCAACCGCCTATTTTGATGCTCCACGGCGCCATGTCTAACGGCCGGGTCTTCTATAGCGACAAAGGCAGGGGACTGGGTTGTTACCTGGCCGAGGCGGGGTTTGTGGTTTACGTGCTCGACACCCTGGGACGGGGGATGAGTACCCCTAAGCTGAGCACAGGCGCCAGTCATGGACAGGGCGAGGTGATCCGCGAGCAGCTTCCACTGGTGCAGCACTATATCTTGTCGCAACATCCACAGGCACACAGGGTGCACTGGTGTGCCCACTCCTGGGGAGGCGTGCTGATGGCCAGCGCCATCGCACGTTTCGAATTCTTTCAGACCAGTGTCGCCTCGCTGTTGACCTTCGGCAGCAAGCGGGCGATCAAGGTACGCTCATTCAAGAAGTGGCTGATGGTGGATCTGGTCTGGAACAGGCTGGCTCCTGCGATTGCTGCCGGCCATGGGTACCTGGCCGCCGATCGCTGGCGCATGGGAATGGACAATGAGAGTAAGGCCTCTCTGTCCCAGAGTATCGACTGGGTCAGAGGAGACTGGATAGATCACGACGACGGGGTTGATTACGCGAAGGCGGCAAGCGACTTGAGGGCGAAACAGGGCTGGCCTAAGGCCTGGTTTATCGCCGGCAAGGGGGACCAAGTGCTGGGCAATCCTGCCGATGTGCAGCGCATGATAAAGGAGTGCCATCTTAAGCAGGTGACCTATAGCCTGCTCAGTAAGGCGAACGGCAACCTGCATGACTATGGCCATGCCGAGATGCTCACCCATAAAGATGCCATACGGGACCATTTTCCCCAGGTATTGAGCTGGTACCGCGCGCTCTAGTGCTGATTAAGCCCCTAGATTTTCATTGTGCAACTGGGGATAGCGCAGCATCACCTCGTCGGTAATATCCAGCAGTTCACCCACGCCTATGATGTGCCACATCAAGTGTTCCAGCTTCTTGGCCTTGTGCTGGGCATGCAGGCCTATGTATTCAAGCTCGCGCCTGATGTAGTTGATATCCGGTTTGCCGGCAGCGCCGCGGTAGATGCGAAGCGCCATGAAGCGGCCCAGATTTTGACTCTGTTTGATGAAGTGCAGCTGGGCCTGTTCATCGCCTATCTCCTTAGGCGGCAAGCACTTTATCTTGATTCGTCCCTGAGATTGACGGGAGATCTGCACATAGGTCTCGAAAAACTCTAATCCATGTTGCGGCTTCATCTGGCGGATAGGCGTGATGAAGTCCTCTTTGAGGCGTCCCTTGTCCAGCAGGGCGCTGAGATCGTATTTAAGTGTCTCCTGGGTCGTCGCCGCAAATAGGTCGGCGATGGCGTTGGAGTGCTTACTCACGCCCAATACGCTCAACTTGGCCGATTTTGCCGTCTTCTCGATGAAGTAAGGCACAGAGGCCAACTCCCTCATCAGCAGGTTTTTCAGCCCGTCTGAGAGCTCCTTCATGTCGCTATTGGCTTCGGTCAGCTTCCTGAGCTTGTCACGGTTAGCTTCGATGAGACGGCTGAGGAAGGCGACGCCGACATGGGGCGTATGACCAATCATTGCGGCCAGGTGTATGGTGACACCATTCTTGCGGGTGCGGATAAGTCTATAGGGCAGCTGCGCCAGACGTGTCTTACCCGCCAGATGTTGTAGCTTGGGAAAGGCGACCATGACAGGAGCCGTGGTATCAAAGTCGGCTGGTTCATCCAGGGTCACCTGCAGGCCCTTGCCCGAGATATCTAAGGTAAAGCCGTGGTGACTCTGCTTGCCCTGGCTGACGGTGACCAGTGTCTTGAAGGAGAAGCGCGCCTCGTTGCGCCGCTCGGTAAATTGCAGCGACAGCAGCTTGATCTGATCTTCCTGCAGCTTCTCTTGTCCGAAACGCTTCAGCTCGTTGGCCTGATGGCCTTTGGCATCCCAGGCCTCATACTGAGGCAAAATATCTTCGTTGGTGAGATCGATAAGCTGCAGCACATGGGTGAAGCACTTGAGCTGGGCCTCTGTCAGCGAGGCGTAATAGCTCGAATCACCGGGCAAGACGCTGGATTTATAGGAGATCTCATGGTCTATCTCATGACAGGCTAGCTTGAAGATGCGCCAGCTGGCCTTGGTCGTGCCAAAGCGCAGGAAGAGGCCAAGCAGATCGCTCTGTTTTAGCTCGGCGAGACTGGCGGAATAGAAGAAGATCGCCCCCTGGGCCTGAAAGGTAAAGCAGAAAAACAGGTTGTGGTCAGGGTCTTGCGGCGCATTAAATAGTGCCTGTAGCCGCTCGTGGGTCAACATGCCGCCGAGCTGACTGACCGACTTCTCATCGACAAAATATTGTTGAAGCTTCTGGTTGTCGCGGCTCAGCAACTTATGGGTCACACGGGACTGACCATCAATCTGCTCTACATATAGGGGCAGATGAGGTAGATGGGGCAGATAGTGGCGCTCGAAGCCCAGCCCCGTGGCGGTCACCAGTATGTCGTTGATATCCACCTTGTAGCGAAACTTATAGCCCTGGATCAGGTTGGCCAACATATCGGCAAGGGCATAGCTGCCACCCGTGCGTTTCAGGCGCATCCAACAGTATCCATGGTTGCTCTCGACGTCGACCACCTGATACTCGACCCCTTTCTGCAGATCATCGAAATAGTACTCGGCGCTCAGCTCCAGCAGTTTGACGATGAGCGGTTGCTCTGGGTTGAGGCCATGGTCGACAGGTAAGCGAATACGGGCGCCGCCGACCGAGAGATCGACAGTGATCCCCTTTATCTCGCTGCGACCCGGCTGCAACACCCCGATGCGGATCGCATAGTTCATCCGCTCTTCGGCGCGATTAAAGTAGCTGCCTAAGATGGCACCGCTGGCCACATAGGGAGTGAGGGCGCTATCGCCCTGAGCTTCGCCTTCGCGTGTGCGTTGTCGCCGCAGTTTATGTCCCTCGATGACCTGCTCATACACCCCTAGCGTGTATTGCCCCTGATACAGTGCCAGTGCCTGCGTAAAGTTCTCTTTAGCCGGGGCGTCGATAAAGTGGGTCTGGGCGCCGCTGTTGAAGGGCGCACAGGGTAGTTCGGACCTGTCCCTGAGATCGATCACCCGGGTGCAGGGAGAGGAGAGACGGTTGAGTTCCATCTTGAGCAGAAAACGGGTCGAATTGGACTCGCTGGCAGTCAGATGATCAAACAGCTCCTGGAAATTGGTTTCCATCAGGAGGGGTTTTAGCTGTTCGATCAATGCCTTATGTTGCTCTAGACTCATGGATTATATCTTTTCGACTCAAAGTTGACGGCGCGGCTTATCTGTTAGTGTCGGCGGCTCGGGCAAAAACTTGATAGCCTTTTGTTTATTCAACACAATTTGCCCTCTCTGTGAGAGACAAATCCCTAGGGGCAGTGTAAGGCATTTTGACTTCCTTGTGGGAATCATTTTCTTCCCCAGAGGGATGGGAGATAGGGGCAAGTAGACTACAGCCGCTTAAGATACTCATGTAGAATGCCCCCATGGAAGCGTGCGACCCTTAGATTCGTGAGTCGAGAAGGCAGATGTAGATGACGGGCGCGGCGAGATTAATGAGAAGACAAAACAGTTAAGCTATGGCGAAGAATAAAACAGCATATGTGTGCAGCGAATGTGGTCAGGACTTTCCCCGCTGGCAGGGGCAGTGTAACGCCTGCGGCGAGTGGAACACCATCTCAGAGGTGAGACTGGCGCCGGCCAAGTCGAGCGCTGGCGCCGTGGCTGGCTATGCAGGCGCCGTCGGTGGAGGCTCGAAGAAACTCAGCGAGGTGGAGGAGTTCGAGGCCAAGAAGCTGCTTACCGGCATTGGTGAGCTGGATCGCGTGTTGTGCGGCGGTCTCACCACAGGTTCGGTCAACATCATCTCGGGGGATCCCGGAGCGGGTAAGACGACCATATTGTCGGATCTGGTGTCACGCATGTCGCAGCTGATGCCCTCGCTCTACTGTACCGCCGAGGAGTCGCTGTCACAGTTTAAGAACCGGGTAAACCGCCTCAGGCTCGATTGCAATGAGGAAAACCTCTACCTGATGGCAGAGACCAATGTGGAGGCGATTATCGCCGAGCTTGAGGCCAAACAGGTCAAGTTTGCGGTGATCGACTCGATTCAGGCGGTGGTGACAGATTTGGCCAACGGCAGCCCAGGCTCACCGTCTCAGGTCAAGGGCAGTGCCCAGGCGCTAACCCAATATTGTAAGCAGAACAATGTCACCATGTTCCTGGTGGCCCATGTGAACAAGAATAACGAGACTGCGGGGCCGCAGACGCTGATCCATATCGTCGACTGCCTGACCCACCTGGAATGTAATGACGGTCAGGTACGCACCCTGAGAGCCAACAAGAACCGTTTCGGCGACGTGGATACCGTCGGTATCTTCAGGATGACAGAGCGGGGCATGATCAGTGTCGATAACCCCAGCGAGATCTTCCTCTCGGGTTCCAGCACCGAATCGCCCGGTGCGGCCATCACCTGTATCCGCAAGGGCAATCGCAACCTGCTGCTGGAGATCCAATGTTTAACGACTGAGGCGGAGGGGGAGTTTCCCCAGCGGGTCTGTGTCGGGCTCAACATGAACCGTATCAAGATGCTAACGGGGATTTTGCGCAAGCACACCCGTACCAAGATCTACCACGATACCTATTTCAACTTGGTGGGCGGACTTAAGATAGACGAGTCTGAGACCTGTATCGACCTGGCCCTGGTCACCGCACTGCTGAGCAGCCTTAACGAGTTTGTGGTACCGCGCACTACCTGCATCATGGGGGAGCTGAGCCTCAACGGCGACGTGCGCCCCATCGACAGCGGCGTGCCCAGGGTGAAAGAGGCGGTGCAGCACGGCTTTACCGAGATCTTTATTCCCTATCGCAACTATCATAAATCGATGGAAGGCCTGGGGGCCAAGATCAATCCGATTAAGACGATTCACGAGCTGCTAGAGCTGATTAGCTAGGGCCTGTTTATCTTTCGCGTTCATTTTTGCAGCATTCTGTATCGCTTTTATACAAGGCAGAGCGATTGTAATGTAGTGCACTACATCAATGAGCGATAACGCAGTAGAAAAATGATACAGACGCTGCCCGCAGGGTTCGTCTTGAGCACGTTCAACTCTTTGTTACTCGGCTTTTATATAGAATAACTATACTTCAAGCCTCATGCCGCGATTTGAACGTGCTCAATTAGAACAAAAATTGTTCTCAAAAGGTCAACAGGCCCTAGCACACATTTAATGAGGGTAGAGATGCAGCTTAAAATACGTAGCGAAGCACCGGGCGATATTGCCGAAATTTACGCGCTGACTGAGGCGGCCTTTCTCGATGCGCCTCACACAGAGCATACCGAGCAGTATATAGTGAATGCCTTGCGTGAAGCCGGTGCGCTGGCAATATCCTTGGTGGCCGAATATGAGGGACGCTTGGTGGGGCATCTGGCGCTATCAAAGGTGACCATCTCGGAGAACTGCCCTAACTGGTATGGACTCGGCCCCATCTCGGTGTTGCCCGAGATGCAGGGGAAAGGGATTGGCAGCCAGTTGATGCAAGCCGGCATCGAAGCGCTAAAAAAGGCGCAGGCCAACGGATGCGTCCTGCTGGGTGAGCCTAAGTTTTACCAGCGCTTTGGCTTTGCGCCTGTTGCGGGACTGGTGTTGCCGGGCGTTCCCGAGGAGTATTTTCTTGCCCTTAAGCTTGCCGGTAAGACGCCACAGGGAGAGGTGAGCTATCACCTTGCCTTTCAGGCGAAAGGAGAATAGCCGCAATTAACAGCCCCCAGGCCGGGACTTCGCGCTTGGGGTTAATCTTCTTTGTTTGGCTATCACCCTGTCGTTGCCAAAGGGTTGATACAGCGCAGAGACTAAAAAGGGGACGCTATGTCCCCTGTTATTGATATTGACCGCAAAGCCGCTAGATGCTGGATTTACCCTTGGTCATGGACCTCGATAAACATCTTGAGTTCGCGGTCAAGCAGGGACGCATCGCCTATGTTGAGTTCGAGCATGCGCCTCAGGTGGCTGATGCTGTCGATATCGATGTGCAGGCATTCGAGTCCAAGCTGGCCATCTTTTTGGTGGATGACCTGGGTCTCCATGGTGACCTCTACGTCAGAGCCCTCTAGAGTGAAGCTCAGGAGTATCGGTTCCTGGCTTGGTGCGAAGGCTGGGGGCAGTTCGACCAGGGCACCATTTAGGCTAAGATCATGGAGCGTGGTCGACCATACCTTATCGTCTTGGGTGAGCGTCGCATTGACATCGAAGAAGATGCGCGAAAATTGCCGCCTTTCATCCATAAGCTGTCTTAGCCTCTAATGTGAGCGTGATGTTAATAAGGTAAGCATAAGCTAACATGACCCGAGTGTAAAAATCTTGATTTATATTTAGCTTTAGTGACTTGAGGCAAAATCTCTTTGCCTAGGGCCTGTTTATCTTTCGCGTTCATTTTTGCAGCATTCTGTATCGCTTTTATACAAGGCAGAGCGATTGTAATGTAGTGTGCTACATCAATGAGCGATAACGCAGTAGAAAAATGATACAGTCGCTGCCCGCAGGGTTCGTCTTGAGCACGTTCAACGCTTTGTTACTCGGCTTTTATGTAGAATAACTATACTCCAAGCCTCCTGTCGCGATTTGAACGTGCTCAATTAGAACAAAATTTGTTCTCAAAAGGTCAACAGGCCCTAGGGTGATGAATCTGGTAGGCGACGCAGCTGGTGATTATTTAGGGGCAATGGCGGCTAAAAATCGCGCCAGATCCCATAATTGAGATAAAGCTTATATGCAATTATGAAAAATTGTGAATAATAGCCTTAACCTTTATTTAACGCGTTTGGGAGCTGGGTCATGGCCCTAACTTCATTACAACCTTGTGTGCTTGTGGTCGACGATGAGGCGGTTATCCGTGCTCGTCTGAAGGGCTATTTCGAGAAAGAGGGTTATCGGGTGCTCGAGGCCGCCGATGGTGAAGAGATGTGGCAGCAATTCAGTAAGCAACATGTCGATCTCGTGATGTTGGATATCAATCTGCCCGGTGTCGATGGCCTTAGTCTGACGCGAGAACTGCGCAGTCGCTCAGATGTTGGGATCATCCTGGTGACGGGACGTGATGAGGCGATCGACAAGATCATCGGGCTGGAGATGGGCGCGGACGATTATGTGACTAAGCCCTTTGAGCTGCGCGAACTCCTGGTGCGGGTCAAGAACCTGCTCTGGCGCATCTCTCTGATGAAGAAGGCGCAGCAGCAGACCATCGCCGAGCTCGAACGCGGCGACGATCTCATCGAATTTGAAGATTACTGCCTGGCGCTTAACAGCCGTAAGCTTTCCCTGGGCGATGAGGTGATCAAGCTGACCAAGGCCGAATTTGAACTGCTGAGCGCCTTTGTGCTGCATCCACAGCAGGTGCTAAGCCGTGAGCGTCTGATGCAGCTCACCAGTCATCGCAATCAGGATGTGAATGACAGAACCATAGACGTGATCATTCGCCGTTTGCGTAACAAGCTAAATGCCGAGCTCTTCGTGACCGTCCACGGCGAGGGTTATCTGTTTGCCGCTAAGGTTGAGGATTAGCCCCGGGCGCCTCGACCCGGTAGATGGGGTAAAAATCCGCCGGCGCCAGGCTGTCTGTCAGCTGCTTCACCTGGCTATTTTTAGGCGTGAGCCCCTTTATCCTGGGGCCGATATCACCAAAGGGGGCGGCGCCCTCGAGTTCCCGCACCACCACATCTATTGCCAGCTTACTCTGTAATACCACCTGATCGTCACTGCTGAATGACACCCTGTGGCGATACAGGCCGCGCAGAGTAGCGGGAGAGAGATAGCTGCTCACCAGCGCAACGTCTTGAGCTGTCTCTTGTTGTGCCAGGGCGCCGATGGCGGCCTCGATGGCCACGGCGCTGCCGAGAATATAGTCGGGGGTGTGATCTTTGAGCAGGTGATGCAGCTGATCCCGATAGAGCGCGCGATTGTTATCGGCATGGCGATTGGAGGAGATAGTTACCCGACTGCCCTTGAGTGCCGCCATGATCCCTTGTTCCACCCAGGTGCTGCCTCCCAGCTTCTCTGGGCCGAGCAGCAGTGCCAGCTTAGCGGGCTTATTTTTGGTGGTACGGCGAATATAGTCGCCGGCATGCCATCCCATCTGATACCAGTTGACGCCAATGCGTGTGTTTACCAGCGGGCTGTCGAGTCGGTTTACCAAGGCCAGCATGGGCTTGCCGATCTGCCCCTGATAGTGCTTGAGTAGCTCGGGATCCACTGTGCCCAGCAAGATGGCGTCAAAATTGCCGGCCATGCAGTGCTCGAGCTGCTCCAGTTGTTTGGCCTTACCATAGTAGCTGCTGGCCTCAAACAGCTCCAGGGCCACGCCCAATCGTCTGGCCTGGGTGACCAGACCATAGTCTATGCCTATCCAATAGGCATCTTTGAGGTGGGGAACCAGGGCGCAGAGTCGCCAGGGCTGTTTGGTCGTGTCCAGGGGGCGATAGGTGAGCGTTTCGACCTGCTGAAGCTTGGCGTTATAGGGGCTGCGCTGCTGCAGTGACCAGATATCTGCGGCGTAGGCGTGTGCCGATATTGCCAAACAGGCGGAGATCGTCAGGCCATAGAGGCAAAGACAAAAGGCGCTGAAAAAGGGAGATTTATTATGCTTCACCACGGGGCACTCAGTATAATGTAACCAGACGCATGTTATTGATTCATTGTAACAGTTAAACGGGAGCCATGTGGGCGCTTTATCACTCTCAGGAAAAAGTTTAGTCGGCCGATTGATGCTGGCCTTCAGCCTACTGGCCCTGCTCTTACTTCTGCTGGTGAGCCTGGGCAGCATTTCCCTCTATTGGGTGAAGATTGCCGACCAATATCTCTATGAAGAGGCACTGCCCGCCTCTGAAGCCGCGCGTCAATTGATGCAGTCGGCCAATGTGCTGCAAGACAATGCCCAGGCACTGGAGCGGGTCGAGGAGGAGGCGGAGCGCGCCTTTATCGGCCGCAAGTTATCCATCGAGAGCGGCAACCTGCTCGGCGCCATCGCTCGTCTCAAGTCGCTGAATCTGCAAGGCGATAGCCACCTGGGGCCCAGGGCGGCGGAGATCATCCATGATCTCACTCAACTCGGGCATCAGGTGGGAGAGCGCCTGGCGATCGCCAAGCAGTTGAGGGGGGATGGCGAGGCCCTAGTGGATGCTTCCGGGCGGGCAATCGAACTGCTGGAGGCGGAACTGGCCGTAGTCGATTCGGCCGTGCTGGCCAAGTTGAGCCAGGCCTATCCCGAGGTTGCCGGCGCGACACAAAGCGGCTACCTGCTCGATACCATCATAGAGAAAGAGCTCGATATACAGGCGCGTCTCAATCGCGCCCTGGCCCTCATTCATCATCTGGCACTGGTGGGTCAGCTGCTGCAGTCGCCCGAGCAACATCTGGGCCTGACTAAGGTGCTGGTCAGCATGTCGCGGGTGGTGACTCAGCAGCCCGGCAGCGAATATCGATTGCAGCCGAGCGAGGCCCAGGGCGGTGCCCCAGGTAATGATGCCGTTAACGCATCAACCAGGGAGGCGAGCGGCGATCTGCTAGCCACTCAGCCCGATCTGATGCCGCTCGAGCTGCTCAAGGGGGTGGTGCGCGATCCGGTGCGGGCGGCCGAGTTGGCCCATGAGTTAGATATCTTGCGCGGCGTCGGCGATAAGCTCATGCTGCAGCGCCGTTATGCCAAGGTGCTTGCCTCTCAGACGGCCCAGCTACAGCGACTGAGCGATAAGCTGGGCCAGCTCAATAGCCTGGTGGACTCGGCCATGAAGGCTCAGCAAACCCAGGCGGAGCAGGCGAGAGGCGATTTTTTACGTCAACTCTTCTGGGCCAAGGCCGGACTCTGGGGCACGGGCCTTGTGATGTTGGTACTGATCCTGCTGGTGGTCTACCGGGTGATCTACAGGGGGATCGCGCTGAGGCTGCATGAGGCGACCGATGCCCTGGCACGCCTTAGCAAGGGGGATACTCAGGTGGCGCTCGATCCCCATGGGGATGACGAGTTGACCGCCATGGCCTCGGCCATCGATGCCTTTAAACAGAAGACAGATCATAATCAGCGTCTGCAGTCGGCATTGCAGGAGACGGCCGATGAGCTATCGGCTCACAAGGCGTCGCTGGAGACCACGGTACAGGAGCGAACCCAGGAGCTGGCTCAGGCCAATCGCCGCCTCGATGCCGAGGTGAAGGGCCATGCTCAGGCGAGACAGTTGGCCGAGTCGGCGGACAAGGCCAAGTCCCTCTTCTTGGCCACCATGAGCCATGAGATCCGCACTCCCCTCAACGGCCTGCTCGGCACCTTGACCCTGCTGGCCGAGTCATCCCTGCCGACGGCGCAGAAACAGATGCTCGCCCTGTCGCAGTACAGCGGCGCGCTGTTGCAGACGGTACTGAACGATATCCTCGATTTCTCCCGTCTGGAGCAGGGTAAGCTGACTAACGAGCTGCGACCCGTGGCCATCAACGAGCTGCTGGATGAGGTGGTGGCCATCATGCTTGCCGGTGCGGGCAACGCCGGCCTGTCGCTGCGCCTCGAGCGAGACCAGCTGCCCGAGTGGGTAAGCCTGGATGGCCCCAAGCTGCGTCAGGTGTTATTTAATCTGTTGGGCAACGCCATCAAGTTTACCCCGGAAGGGGAGATCCGTCTCAGGGTACATCGCCAGGGGGAGCGCATCCATTTCGCGGTGAGCGATACCGGCCTAGGGATCCCCGAGGAGGTTATGCCGCGCCTGTTTACCGCCTATAGCGCCCAGCCCAACCAGGGGCGTAGCCGGGGCACCGGCCTGGGACTGGCGATCAGCAAGGAGCTGGTCACCCTGATGGGGGCGAGCGATGAGGGACTCTGGGTAGAGACTGAGGTCAATAAGGGCAGTACCTTCGGTTTTAGCCTGCCGCTGATCGCCTGTGAGGCGCCGGCGCAGAGCACGACAGATATCGTCCCTCAGGTCGCGCCTAAGCGGGTGCTGGTGGTGGAAGATAATCAGGTCAATGCCATGGTGGCTCAGGGCTTCCTGGCTCATCTTGGTCATGAGGGGATATTGGCGCCGAGCTGCGCCGAGGCGGTGGCAGTTTTCGAGGATAAAGAAGCGGGTTTTGATGCCGTGATGCTGGATATTCAGCTTGCCGACGGTTCAGGTATAGATCTGCTGAACCGATTGCGTGCCAAGGCTGCCCCGGGTGTGCCCTTTGCCGCCTTTACCGCTCAGCTACAGCCTCAGGATCTTGAGCGTTATCGCGAGGTAGGCTTCGATGAGATCCTGGCTAAGCCATTGAACATGCAGGCCTTGATGCGCTGGCTGGGACGGGCATTGCAATCATCAAGCCCGCTATCAACAGCAACCAAAGCCACAGAAGTAATAGAAGCAACTGAAGTAATAGAAGTCGCTAACGTCACGGCGCAAGTCACAGAGAATGAAACGCCTAAGGCGTCGCAGCATGAGCCCCCTCTGCTGGATAGCAATCAGTTCCAGGCGGATCTCGACTGCCTCGGCAAGGCGGCGATGATCGAGATGCTTAGCCTCTACCTTAGCTCTAGCGAGGCGCAGCTGACGCAACTTGAGGCATTAGTGGACGCTGTGGCAACAGATAGCAAGAATGAGGCCTGTGGCAAGCTAGTGCACGGCCTCAAGGGCAGCAGCGCCAACATGGGCATGCTTAGGATGACACGGCGCTGCCAACAACTGGAACATCAGGCGCTGAAGGCATCTGATATTGCGGCGCTTAAACAGCTTTGGCGTGAGTCGGTTGCCGCCTTCGAGACGCGGCTAGCCCAGGCGGTTTAATCTGCTCTGCAGTGCCCCGCCGGGCGGGGAAATCTACTAGAGACCTGGATGAAATCTGCTACACTGCGCGCCTAATAGCGCGTCTAGAGCAAACTATTTGCAACCATTAGCAACCATTAGCAACCATTAGCAACCATAGTCAACCTAAGCGGGATCCTCACCTATGTTATTTTCTCAATTGTCTCTGCCGGCCCCTCTGCAACAGGCGCTAGAAGCGCTGGCGTTTCGCGAGGCGACTCAGATCCAGGCCGAGGCGATCCCCTTGGTGCTCGGCGGCGGGGATCTCATGGCATCGGCCCAGACGGGCACTGGCAAGACGGCGGCCTTCGCCTTACCTATCTTGGCGCACCTGCTTGAACAAGAAGGCGAGGGGACTTCCCCTGTTTCGCCAAAGGCGTTGGTGCTGGTGCCCACCCGAGAACTCGCAGTGCAGGTGCATCAGGGCATAGTGGCTCTCGCGCGTTTCACCTCGCTGTCGGCGGGACTGGTTTATGGCGGTGTCAGCATAGACGCTCAGTGTCAGCAGCTCGCCAAGGGGGTGGAGCTGATAGTGGCTACTCCTGGTCGCCTACTGGATCTGCACAGACGCGGCGCGGTTAAGCTGGATGCGATAGCGCATCTGGTGTTCGACGAGGCGGACCGCATGTTGGACATGGGCTTTGCCGATGAGATAGCCCAGCTGCTGGCCCTCTTGCCGAGTGAGCGTCAGACCCTGCTGTTTTCCGCCACCTTAGATGACAAGGTACTCGAGCTTAGTCATCGCTGGCTTAGCCAACCTAAACGCGTAGCGGTTAGTGCGCAAAACAGTGCCAGCAAGGACGTCGAGCAGAGGGTCTATGCGGTGGACAGCGAGCGTAAGTTTGCCCTCTTGTCGCACCTGATTAACAAGGGCGATTGGCAGCGGGTGTTGGTGTTTAGTCGCAAGAAGGTCGCCGCCGATAAACTGGCTGCGCGCCTGAGTGAGCAAGGCATAGCCGCCAAAGCGTTTCATGGGGATCTGGGTCAGGGCGCCCGCGAGCAGGTGCTAGGTGATTTCCGCAAAGGGGACGTCAAGGTGCTGGTGGCCACAGATGTGGCGGCGCGGGGGATAGATATCGAGTCTCTCGACTATGTGGTCAACTATGAGTTGCCCTATGTGGTGCAGGACTATGTGCATCGTATCGGCCGTACCGGCCGGGCGGGCAAACAAGGGGTTGCAGTCACCCTCTATTGCGAGGAGGATGCCTTGCTGCTGGAGGAGATTGAGGCGCTGCTGGATAAGCGTCTGCCTCAGCAATGGCTACCCGGTTTCGAGCCGGATCTTACCAAGGCGGACCCCAATCCCCGTCGCCATGGCAAGGCGGCGCAGAAACGCCGCGCCAAGCGGCGCGGCCAGGGCGGCAGACGCTAGTTGTCAGCCGTTAACGTTAATATCAGGGGTTAGGCCGAGAGCCCCTCACAATCCTGGCGTACCCAGGTTTGGGTAAGCCGGGCGAGGGCCTGATAGAAGCGGTCGCTGTCTCTGTCACTCACCCGCATGGCAAACTCGGGTAACCAGGCATCTAGGTACTGGGCGATAAAGGCCAGTTGGTCTTTATCATCCAGGCGAGTGGCCTGCTGGGCGACATAGGCCAAGATCACCGCAATATGGTCGGCGGGCTCGGGAAAGTCGCTCTGCACCTGCAGCTGGCTCTGCTTAAGCAGCGCCAGCATTTCCTGATGCTGGTCGCCGAAGAGCAAAGGCTGCTCTTCGTCTTCCTTAGGCGTCAGATAGAGGCTGGCATAGGGGTTGGCGCTCTGCTTGCCGCCCACCAGAAACAGGCCGCAAAAGTCGGCGGCAAGATTGAGCAGGGCGGGCTCATCCTCGAGGCCTGCCAGTACCTGCTGCAGGGTGTTAACCTCAGGTGCCAGCTCGGGATCGGTGGCGAGCAGGTCAAAGAAGGCCTGCGCCTCGCTGCTTTGCAGGCAGGTCAGGCGCTGATGATCTATCTCTTTGGCAAACAGATCCGACAGCAGGCGGTAGACTCTGGCTCGCGCCTGGTTTTGCGCTGTTTGGTTAATCGATGTTTGGTTCATCTTGTTTCTCCTTTGACCCGGCCCGCTTAGCGGCCGATCTCTATTGGACCGCTAAAGGCGCTGACTTCAGGCACCTTGCCGCTGAACTTCTCAAACTCCACCAGACAAGTGTAGGCGGCGCAGGCCTGTGCCAGCTTGGAACTGCCGATATCCTGAGTCAGGGTGTTGGGATCGCCATAACTACACAGGGCGCCTATCTCGTTGCCGCCTTGCTTGCTGCCATCCTTGCCGACCGGACCATACCAGGCGCCTTCGTGGATACGGATCACTCCCTGAGGGAAGCGGTTCGATACCCGGGCGCCCGCCAGTAGCTGCCCCCTGTCGTTGAAGACGCGAACCAGGTCGCCATCTTTGATGCCGCGAGCCTTGGCATCCAGCGGGTTGAGGTAGACAGGCTCACGCCCCTGAACCGTATAGGTTTCACGGTATTGCTCAGATTCACACATCTGTGAGTGCAGACGTTGATCCGGGTGACAAGACTGCATCCAGATGGGGTACTTGTCTGAGCCGGGGCCGCCGTGGCTGCGCTCGCTCTTCTCCATCCAGGTGGGGTGGCCAGGACAATCGTCATAGTTAAACTGGGCGATCTTACGGCTAAAGATCTCGATAAGGCTCGATGGTGTGCCCAGCGGGTTGATCTCGGGATCCTCTCTAAAATCGCTGTGACGTGTCCAAGGCTGGCCTTCACCGAAGTGCACATAACCTTGCTGCCAGAAGGTGTCGAAGTCAGGCATCTCGAACTTACCGGCGTTGGCCGCCTTACATTCGTCGTAGAGCTTTCTCAGCCAATCCATCTCGGTCAGGCCGCGGGTATATTGCTTCTCTTTACCCATGATTGCCGCGAAGCGGGTGAAGATCTCAAAGTCCGACAGGCTCTCGTACAGGGGCTCGACCATCTTCTGCATTGCCAGGACGCCGCGGTTGACATAGCTGCCGTACACGTCGATGTCGTTGCGCTCGAAGGTGGTACAGGCCGGTAGCACTATGTCAGAGAAGCGACAGGTAGCCGTCCAGTTCACGTCTATGGTGACCACACATTCCAGCTTGTGGAAGGCGCGCTTCATCTTGTTTCTGTCCTGATGGTGGTTCCAGGGGTTGTTGCCCGAGAACACCATCATCTTGATGTCCGGGTAGGTGACCTTGTTACCGTTGGCATCTATCGTCTTGCCCGGCTCCAAGATGGCGTCGATCCAGCGCGCAACAGGGATAGTGCTGCTGGCACCCTTGAAGTCACTGCTGTCAAACAGAGGCTTTTGGCCCTCATCCAAGTTACGCGGGAAGGCGCCAGGCGCCGCCGCACCCGACGAAGGTACGCCTATGCTGGAGTAGTGGTGGCCGTAGCTGATGCCGCCGCCGGGCAGGCCGATTTGGCCTATCATGGTGGCCAGTACCGCCGCCATCCAGTATGGCTGCTCGCCGTGTTGTTGGCGCTGAATACACCAGCCCATCATGAGTTGGGTGCGGCCCTTAGTCATCACCTTGGCTAGATCTTTGATGATCTCGACGCTGACGCCGGTGATCTTGCTGGCCCACTCAGGCGTCTTGGCGATGCCATCTTTCTCACCCATGAGGTACGGCAGGAACTCATCGAAGCCCAGGCTGTAGCCGTCGATGAAGGCCTTGTCGTGTAGCGCTTGAGTTACCATCTCGTGGGCGATACCCAGCATCAGGGCCACGTCTGTCTGTGGGTTGATATAGAGCTGCTCACAGCCAAGGTACTTCTGGGTCTTGGTGACCACGGGATCTATGCTGATCACCCTGATCTTCCCCTGAGCCACCTTTTCCTTGAGCTGCGCCAGATAGGCGTACGACTCGTGGGTCTCGGCGTTCCAGCCCACCTGCAGGTTCTTATAGGGGTCGTTCGACCAGAGGATGATGGTGTTGCTGTGCTCGAGGATCAGCGGCCAGGAGGTGCCTTGGGCGTAGACCTCGGTCGAGCCGAGCACGTAGGGCAGAATCGTCTGACCGGCGCCGGTGGAGTAGTCGCCGACCTTCTTGACGAAGTTACCGTGCATTCCTACCGCGCGCTGCATATGGCTGGTGGAGGAGTGCAGCTGACCCGTGGCGCGCCAGCCGGTCTGGCCCGCGTGTAGCCCAGATGGACCATACTTGGTCTGAACATCATCTAATGAGTCCTTAAACAGCGACAGCGCCTTGTCCCAGGTGACACGCACGAAACGATAGTCGCCGCGCTCCTGGGTATTGCTCTTGTGACCCTTGAGCAGGAAGTCGAGGCGCACCATAGGGTAGCGTACCCGCGACGGGTTATAGACTAGGCCCTTTACCCCGTTAATCATGTCGGTTGGGTATTTATCTAGGTCGAAAGGAATCACCTGATCGATGACGCCGTTCTTGCGGGTCATCTTAAAGGCGCCGAAATGGGAGCCGGTAGTTTTCCACACCTTATCGGTTCTGGTGCTAGCCAGGGCGTTGAGCGGTGCCAACAGTGACGAGCCGCTTAGGGTGACATAGGAGCTGGCGGCGAGGCCTTTTAGAAAATCTCTTCTGTTCATGATGCTATCCTGTTAGTGCGCTGACTTGTCGAAAGTAGATGAATGTTCTTGCAGGTACTTCTGCACTAATGCCTGGGTGTCCTGGTCCATGTTGACGAAGGCGATCATTCCCTGAAACATGCCAGGCCAGGTGTTGGCGTCAAAGTGCGCCTCGTCGGGCTGGGTGTGACACACGCTACAGCTACTGGAATAGGTGTCGCGGGCGTAGTCCCATAGCGGCTGCAGGTCTTTCACCAGATAGTCGCCATCCACCCAGATCTTGGCCTCGACGCGCTGCCAGGTCAGGCCGGTGAGGGGATCTTGCTGCTCTTCGAACACTTCCATGACGCCTGGCTCTAAGGCGGCATCTTTCGAGAGCTGCGCCGAGAGGATGTTCATGCCGAAATCGAAGTAGATCACTCGGCCTGCGCCTATCTTCTTGCGCCAGCCGTCGATGCCCACCTTGGCACGTTGGCCCTTGAGCTCAAGCACCTTTATCTTAGTGGCAATGTTGAGGGTGCCTGCCTCGACATCGGTCTTCTCGTTGAAGAACAGTGGCTTGGTCAGGGCGCTGAAGTAGTTCTCACCGATAACCAGGCTGCTCTCGCCAGACCCCACCTGGGCGATAAGCTCAGGGGCGCGTGAGGTACCCATGTCGGGCAGCTTGTGGGCGATACCCTTGTGGCAGTCGATGCAGCTCTGATCCAGCTCGGCGGCACGCTTCATCTGTTTCTGGGCCAACTTGGACATCTCGTCCCACTTCATCGAGTCGTAGTTGTGGCAGTTCTTACAGGCCAGTGAGTTGTCGCGATCGAAACGTTTCCATTCGCGGCTCGCCATCTCCAGACGCTTGGCCTCGAACTTCTCTTCTGTGTTCACAGTCTGTAGCAGCCAACCCCACATGTCGTGAGAGGCCTCTATCTTGCGGCCAATCTTGCGGCTCCAGTTGTGGGGCACGTGGCAGTCGGGGCAGGTGGCGCGTACACCGGAGTGATTAGACCAATGCACAGTCTCTTGCAGCTCCTTGTAGGGCGTGCTCTCCATGCTGTGACAGCTGATACAGAAGGCTTCGGTATTGGTCGCCTCGAGGGCAGTGTTAAAGCCGCCCCAAAAGATGATGCCCATCAGGAAGGCTGACAGGCTGATGGCGCCCAGGGTAAGGGTCTTGGCGGGTTTGTTGAGGGTACGCCAAAGGGTGATAAACCACTTCATAGCAACATCCTTTCTCGAGTTTAGTAATGGGTTAATGGGCGACGACGCCGCTGAATGCCTGGATCATCCAGATGATGAAGCCATAGGCGCTGATGCCGGTGACGGTCAGGATCGGGAAGAGCAGCAATATGATGAAGCCAAGGGCTTTGAGCTCTCTGGACTTATCCTGATCTCGCGTTTGGTTTATTGGGTGTGATGGCATGACAGACTCTCTTAGTTGATCTTTGTCTATGCCTGCATGGTAGAGAAGGGATGTGAATAGGGGTGATGCCTGGCATGAACCAAGAGTGACAAGTTATGAAAAAATATGAATGAAATGCGGTTGTATGATTTGCCTGGTTTTTTATCCGTATTAACCACTTGATAATAAACAAGATAACTTAATGTCCTAGGTGGCGGATGCTAGATTGAACTAGGACCTTGGATTCGAAAAAGGAAGCCTTGGCGAAACTTGTACAAAAGTTTGGCGAATTGTTAGCTTGCTCTGGTTTATGCCACTCTCTTTGCTGTAGAATGCGCCGCCAACAAAGGCTGTGTTATGGGTAAGTGTTTGCTTACCTTAAAAGGTCGGTATCTCCATGGTTACCGATTTGCAGGTCACGTTAGGGTACACCAATAAGTACTCAGTGGATCTCTCACCCACAGACATATGTCGTGGGGCTCTAACTTGCCACAGCCTTCCAAATTAAGAGATCAAAAAAGGTAACTACTATGAAGTCTGAACAGACTCTCGCTGCACCCGCTGTACCTGCAAGCTCCCTGCTTGACCGTTATTTTTCCATTACCGCCCGTGGTAGTACGCTGCGCCAAGAGGTGATAGCCGGCCTTACCACCTTCCTCGCCATGGTCTACTCGGTGATCGTGGTGCCTAACATGTTGGGCGCCGCCGGTTTCGACCCGGGTGCCGTCTTCGTGGCCACCTGTCTCATCGCCGCCTTTGGCTCGCTCTTGATGGGACTCTGGGCCAACCTGCCGATGGCGATTGGCTGTGCCATCTCGCTCACCGCCTTTACCGCCTTTAGCATGGTGCTGGGCCAAGGGATCTCTATTCCTGTGACCCTGGGGGCCATCTTCCTCATGGGCGTGGTCTTTACTCTGGTAAGTGTGACCGGCATACGTCAGTGGGTACTGACCAACCTGCCTAAGGGGATCGCCCACGGTACCGGCATAGGTATCGGCCTGTTCCTGCTGCTGATCGCCACCAACAGCGTGCACCTGATTGTCGCCAACGACACGGGCTTACCGGTGAAGCTCGGCGATATCCATAGCCTGCCTGTGCTGGCGACCGTTATCGGCCTGGCGGCCACCATTGGCCTTGAGCGCCGCGGTGTGCCTGGTGGTATCTTGCTGGTGATCATCGCGCTTTCCGTGTTTGGCCTGGCGTTTGATCCAAGCGTGACCTATCAGGGCCTATTTGCCCTGCCGGATTTGATGTCTGACAAGTCGCTCATCGGTCAGCTGGATATCATGGGCGCGCTTAATCCTGTGGTGCTGCCTATCGTGCTGGCCTTGGTGATGACGGCGATTTTCGATGCCACGGGCACCATACGTGCGGTAGCCGGTCAGGCGGAACTGCTGGATGAGAAAGACAATATCGTCGGCGGCGGAAAGGCGCTGACTTCAGATTCGGTGAGCAGCATCTTCGCAGGCACAGTCGGCGGTGCGCCGGCGGCCGTGTATATCGAGTCGGCGGCGGGTACCGCGGCCGGTGGTAAGACGGGCCTGACTGCCACCATAGTCGGTGTCCTCTTCCTGTTGATGGTGTTCCTTGCACCGCTAAGCTACCTGGTGCCAGCCTATGCTACCGCGCCTGCGCTCATGTATGTGGGCCTCTTGATGCTGAGCAATGTGACCAAGCTGAACTTCGACGACAAGGTCGATGCCATGGCGGGCCTGACCTGCGCCGTGTTCATCATCTTAAGCTGTAATATCGTTACCGGTATCATGCTGGGCTTCGTCACCTTAGTGATTGGTCGTCTGGCCAGCGGTGAGTGGCGCGCGCTGAAACCCGGTGTGTTAGCCATCACTATCGGTCTGGTGGTCTTCTACATGGGCGGCTGGGCTATCTAGAAAGTACCTACTCAGCAGCTTTGAGCTGCCGCTCAAATAATACAAACCCAGGTCATTTGACCTGGGTTTGTCGTTTTAAGGTTGTCGTTCGAGGTCGTTAAGCAAGGCATTTTACAAAACTGGCGAGCACTATTCCTGTTGGGGAACCAGCTCATCCTGACTGAAGGCCCGCAGCAGATCTTTCCAGGTGATGATGCCCACTATCTTGTTCAAGACCATCACAGGCAGGCAGCCTATGTCGTGTGCCAGCATGAGTTGGCTGGCGGTCTTGATGTCGGCCTCGGGGGCTATGGTGATGGGATCACGGCTCATTACCTGATGGGCGCGGCGGTGCAGGGTGTCGCTGTCGCGCTCGGTCTCGCCTATGCTGCCGATGTGTGGGCTGAGGGTGCGCAGATAGTCGCGCTCGGACAGCACTCCCTGCAAGCTGTCGTTTTCGACCACCAGCAGGTGATGAAAGGGGGCGCTGTCAAAGATCTCTTTGACTATGGTGAGCCTGTCATCCATATCTATGGTGACGACCCTGGTACTCATGATCTCCGATACCCGAATTTCCATGGCGACTCCTGAGACTTAGGGGAATGCTGAGTTTTGTATGTTTCTCAGTAACTTTGGTGAAGTATCACCTGTTTCCAGTTATAACAGATAAATGAATGTTCAACAAATGACCATCTAAATTTCACATAAATGTCATGAGCTTGCCTTTTAATGGCAGGGTTTATCTTCGCATCAGGGCAAAAAGATGAAATCGATGCCACTGGCTTATCGGGCCGAACCTCTTTACTCAGATTCCAATTTATTGGCGCTTGGTTATTCCGAGCCGAGCCAAACTGATTCGAGTCATGCTAGTTTAAATAAGGCGAATTTAAACCAGGCTGATCTGAGTCAGCATAAGGCGGTGCGTTACTGCCGTGAGCTGATGCGCCGCCCCTCCATTACCCCAGACGATGCCGGGTGTCAGCGGTGGCTAGGGGTAAAGCTTGAGGCCATGGGGTTTGTGGTGAGCCACTATCAGGATTATGGGGTAAGCAATCTGCTGGCATCCTTGGACGAGCGTCCGGCGTTGCTGGCACTGGCCGGCCACACGGATGTGGTCCCGCCTGGCGATCTGAGTCGCTGGCAGACGCCGCCCTTTGCCGCCACCTTGATGGGCGAAACCTTGATAGGTCGCGGCGCGGTCGATATGAAATCTGGGCTGGCGGTGATGCTGGCGGCGGTTGAGGATCATATCGCTTGTTATGGCCTACCCAAGGCCAATTGGCAGTTTATCGTCACCAGCGACGAAGAGGGCGAGGCCGAGTTTGGTACCCGCGCCCTGGTAGAGCGCCTGGCGGCCGCGCAGCGTCTACCTAAATACTGTGTGGTGGCCGAGCCGACCGCCGATAAACAGGCAGGGGATGTGATTAAGATTGGCCGCCGCGGCGCCATCTCGGCCCGGCTGCAACTCAAAGGGAAACAGGGCCATGTGGCCTATCCTAAGAATGCCGTCAACGCCCTGCACATGGCGGCGCGGGTGATGCAGGCATTGGAGGCCCTTAGCTGGGATGAGGGCAGCGATGACTTTCCCGGCACCAGTTTACAGGTCACCCATGTGGATTCGGGCAGCTTTACCGACAATATCGTGCCGGGCAGCTGTGAGATCTGTTTTAACATCCGCTACAGCTATCGTTACAGCGAGGCGGGGATTATCGAGCGGATCCAAAGCTGTCTCGATGCATTGGCTTTAGGCAAGGATGCCATTAACTTGCGCTGGGAGCGCGGCTGTACTCCCTATCATACCCAGGAAAATGACCAGCAGAGCCTGATCGCCCAGGTGGAGGCGGCGATTTTCGAGGTGACCGCCAGCTTTCCCCGTCTATCCACCTCGGGCGGCACCTCGGATGGGCGCTTCCTGTCATCCCACCAGACTCAGGTGATCGAACTTGGGTTACCTAACCACAGCATACATCAGGTCAACGAGCGGGTGGGGCTGGCGCAGATAGTACGCCTGTATCAGATCTATCGCGCCCTGCTGATGCGCTTTCACCGCTAATCACTAAGGGAAGGTGCGAACAAGTCGTCGCACAGCTCTGGCTTTGATAGCAGTGACAGTTCAAGGCATTCAACTGAGGGCATGCCGAGGCCTGCTGAAGTTGAATAACGCCGAAATGGTGTTGCTATCAAAGCCCCGCAGGGCGAGGCTTACAGCGGTATTTGCTGCGTTACAGTTCTTGCGAAGGACTAGGGCCATTCGCTGCAAACTGTGCCTAGCATCTATCCACTTTAAGCACACGCAGAGCAAGCACGGGACTTATTCGCACCTTCCTAAGCACTAAGCACTAAGTACCAAGCAATCTTGCGAGGCTACTAAGACAGTCACTTAGCTCACCATTTAGCTCGCCACTTACATCACCACCTAAGCGCTCAAATTAAGGCGGCAAAAAAGACGCCTCAGGGCGTCTTTTGGTTTATGCAATCTGTAACAGCTATTGGGTTACTTTAACTGGCTACTTTAACTGACTATTTCAATTGGCTATCTTCGCCGCCGGTGTTGAGCTCGGGCAGGTGGCAGTCGATGTAGCGGGCACGCTTCTTCGCCTTGAGCTTGTGGGTGTCGACCAGGACCAGGCCGTCGATGCAGTCGCCAAATTCGGCGTCTATGCCAAAGTCGAGGAAGCTTACGCCCAGGCCATCGCACAGCTCGCCATATTGCTTATACAGGGCGGGAACCGCCGCGCCCATGCTGGCGAGTGCCTGCTTGAGCTGCTTAAACTCCGCCTGATAGTCTTCACCGGGGAACAGGGCATCGAGCCGCTCGTGTTGCTCAGGTGTAAAGCTGTAGCGGCTGTTGGCGTGTGCCAGCTCCTGAACCGGGCAGAAGTGGGTCTGATAGAAGTAGACCAACATCGCCTTGGCCTGCTCCGGCAGGGCGTCGCTGATGGAAACAGGGCCGAACAGGTAGCGATATTGTGGGTGTTTAGCGAGGAAGGCGCCTATGCCGAACCAGAGATAGTCCAGGCTGCGCTTGCCCCAATATTTAGGCTGCACGAAGCTGCGCCCCAGCTCCAGCCCCTGCTCGAAATAGGGGGCGAACTCGTCGCGGTACTGAAACAACGACTGGCTGTAGAGGCCTTTAGCCTCATCCTGGTAGAGGTGCTTGGCACTGGCGAAGCGGTAGGCGCCGACAATCTCCAGCGCCTTGTGGTCCCAGAGCACCAGATGCAGATAGTCGGCGTCGTACTTGTCTGTGTCGCGGCGCTTGCCGCTGCCTTCGCCCACGGCGCGAAAGGCGATCTCCCTCAGCCTGCCAATCTCGCGCATGATGGGGTTGCTCTGCTTGTGGCGATAGAGATAGATAAGCTTCTCGTCGTGGGTCTGACCGAGCAGTTCGCACTGGGACAGGGCCTCGATCAGGTCGCTGCGGGACTCGGGGTGGGCGATGGCATTCTGGGTCTTAAACAGGGGGCTGCAATTCTTGCCGATACGGTACAGGTGGTTCTTGAGCAGCTTTACCTGGGTCTTTAGCGGGAAATCGCTGCTGGCCACCACCTCCTTGGGGATCAGCTGACCTATGCGCAGGGGCATGGTGCGCTTGGCCTGCTTAAACATCTCCTTGACCAACAGCAGGCTGGCCAGGGGCTTGTAGATCATCGAGGCGCCGTAGAAGGTGGCCGAGTTTTTGGCGTCGGCAAACATGGGCAGTAGCGGCGCCTGACAGGCCTTGGCGATCTTCAAAAAGCCGCTGTGCCAGTGCAGATCCCGTACGCCATTGGGGCGCAGACGCGACACCTCGCCAGAAGGGAAGATCAGCACGGCGCCTTCGCTCTTGAGGTGCTGGTGGATCTTCTCCAGATGCTGTTTGGGGGTGCCGCCTGTCATGTTGCGTACGGGCAGCAGGATGGAGTGCAGCGGCTCAAGGGCCATCAACAGCTCGTTGGCCACCACCTTGATATCCGGACGCACCTTGCTGATCAGCTTGATCATCGCCAGGGCATCGAGGGAGCCGATGGGATGATTGGCGTAGATCACCACCCGTCCCTCGCTGGGGATATTCTCGACCTCGGTGCTGGGCACGCTATAGGTGAAGTTGAAACTGGCCAGTACCTGTTCGATAAAGTCTACGCCCTCGAGGTAATCGAACTCCTGAGTGATGGCATGGCACTCTTTCTCCATCAGGAAATAGCGCAGCAGTGCCTTGGTGGGGGTCGCCAGCCAGGGGCTCTGATTGAGCTTGGGCAGGTTGTTGGCAACCACATCGTCTACGGTAAAAATCATCTTTTGCATGGGATCTGCTCGCTGTGTAGGGGTTGGTGCTCGTTATGGAGACACCCTAGCCATAGCGTCAGAGTAAGAGGGGAGTTTGACTAGTAGATGAACAAATTATTGCAGCCAGATGACGCCTACTGCACGATGAGGCTGTCGGGCAGACGTATGATGAAGGTGCTGCCGCGTCCCTCCTGAGAGTCTATGCTGATCTCTCCCTTCAACACCTGAGTGACTATGTTAGAGACAATATTCATTCCCAGGCCGCTACCGCCTTTGCCTCGTTTGGTGGTGAAGAAGGGCTGGAATACCTGGGCCTGGATATCCTCCGGCATGCCGCAGCCATCGTCTTGGTAGGTGATGCAGATGCCGTCATCTGTGCGTGTCACCTCCAGGCTCAGCTGGCCCGACCTACCATCTGGGTAAGCGTGGATCACCGAGTTGTTAAACAGGTTGCTGACGATCTGGTAGAAGGCGCCCGGGGTACTCCTGATGATCAGCTTCTCGGGGCAGTGATAGCTGTACTCATGAGGGGTACGTGACAGCATGGGGTTGAGGGAGATAAAGATCTCCTCCAGATAGGCGTGTAGGTCGAACTCACGCACATCCTCGTGGGATTGATCCACAGAGACCTGTTTGAAGCTGGCAATTAGCTTAGAAGCGCGTTCTAGGTTAGCCAGAACCAGGCGGCAGCACTCGGCCACCTCGGTTTGGTACTCTTCGAAATCCTCTTCGGTGATCTCGCCCCGACGATAGAGCTGGTCGAAATGTTTGACGCTCTCCTGCAGGTGGGAGGCGGCGGTGACGCTGATGCCGATGGGGGTGTTGACCTCGTGGGTGATACTGGCCACCAGACCGCCCAGCGCCGCCATCTTCTCCTTGTCCATCAGCTCGCCCTGGGTATGTTCCAGCTCATCCAGGGTGTGCTTTAGCTCGTCGTTACGCTGTTGCAGCTCCAGGGTGCGCTCGGCTACGCGCTGCTCCAGGCGCTGATTGAGCTCGCGCAGGGCATGCTCTGTCTCTTTTTGCTGCTGAATATTTTTGATGGTACCGGCGATCCGCACCGCCTTGCCCATCTCGTCACGCTCCACCACCTGGCCGCGATTGAGTACCCAGAGCCACTCGCCGTCGGGCGCCAGACCGCGATAGGTGAGGGAGAATTTATCTATCTGATCGTTAATGCACTCCTTGGCGACCCGAGACACCTTGGGGATGTCGTCCGGGTGGACGCAGCTGGCGATGGTCTTCTTAAGCTCCTCTTCCTGTTCCGGATACTTGAGGAAGGTATTGGTGCGGGTCGCGTTGCCATGAACAATATTCCAGTCCCAGAACTCGTCGCCGCTGCCCCACAGCGCCAGCTGCAGGCGCTGCTCGCTCTCGGCCACCTCATGCAGCAGCGCCGCCTGCTGTTGATACTGGGACCACTTGCGATAGAAGATCAGGCTCACCAGCATCAGGGTCAGGGTGAAATAAAAGGTGTAGGCGAAGGGCGACTGCCAGGGGGCCGGTTCCAGCATGATCTGCAGGCGCCTGATGGGGCTGTATTGCTGATTTATATCCTTGGCGCGGATCTCAAACAGATAGTTACCTGGATTGAGCCCGGTAAAGTAGGCGACCTGCTCCGGCGAGCCGGCTATCCAGGTGTCGTTGAGCCCAAGCAGGCGGTACTGGTAGCTGAGCCGGGTGGCGTTGTGCAGATCTGGGCTGTGATAATGCAGCGAGAAGATGTCGGCGGTATGGGATAGGGTCAAGGCCGGTGGCAGCCTGGGGGTGCCCTTGTCCATATCCGGCAGCCCCTGAGCCTGACCCAAGACAAAGAGATCTGTGATCACTGGCAGGGTTGGCGGCTGACGCCTGGGGAGCTGTGACGGGTTAAAGTGGTTGAAGCCGTTGACGCCCCCCAGGTAGAGGCTGTTATCGCTGCCCAGTGCCGCCGCGCCGAAGTTAAACTCGTTGTCCTGTATGCCATCGAGGTCGGTGTAGTTGGTGATCTTTAGGCTATCGGGGTCTAGGTGGGTCAGCCCCTTGGTGGTGCCAAGCCACAGGTGGCGGCGCTGGTCGGCGAACAGCAGATAGATGGTATCGTCGATCAGGCCATCTGCCGTGGTAAACAGCCGGCTGCTGAAATCCCGGGTGTTGAAATGCAGCAACCCCTCGTTGCTGGCAATCCACAGGCTGTGGTTGTCACCAGGGATAATGGAGAACAGGTGCTTGGGCAAGGCATTGGGGGTATGCGTGGAAAAGTGGGTGATCTCGCTATCGACCGCAAGCCTGAGCAGGCCGTCGCTGGAGGAGGTGAGCCAATAGTTGCCGTCGCTGTCCTGCAGCATATCCGTGACCGTCTTGATGGGGAGCGGCACACTAATAAAGCCTGTTGCTATGCCAGCATATCTGGCGACGCCGCCATCTCTGCTGGTGATCCAGGGGGTCCCCTTATGGTCGAAATAGAGTGAATACAGCTGATTGCTGGGCAGGCTGTTTGGGCTCTTGGCATCTGTTAGATAGTGAATATAGCTCTGCTTGTCGGCGGTATAGATGAAGAGGCCATCGCCCCGGGTGCCTATCCACAGCTGGCCGCTGGCATCCTCCTTGATGAAACTGACGAAGGCCTTACCCAGCCTGGGGTTTTGCACATGGAAGGGTGCAAAGCCTGCCAGTTCGCCCCTGGTGTTTTTTAGCCCCCGATAGACCCCGCTGGCGGTGCCGACCCAGAGGGTACCCTGGCTGTCCTCCAGCAGGCTGCGAATGTCCACATTAAGCAGGTTGTTGTCGATGAAGCTAAAGCCATGCACGTGGCCGAAATATTGAGCGTCGAGAAAGGTCTTGCTCAGGCCGCCGCCCTTGCTGCCGATCCACAGCTGCAGTTCGTTATCTACCCATAGCGAGGTGATGACAGGGCTGTTGATGCTGTAACGGTTCTCGGCGGATGCGTTGAGCCTGTGGAGCTCGTCACTGCTTGGCTCATATCTGGCTAAGCCCTGGGCGCGAAAACCAATCCAGAGGCTGCCGAACTTGTCTCGCTTGAGGGCGGAAATGGAGAAGGCGGCGCTGGCGGGCACGGAGTCGATAGCCATGGCCTGGTCGTTGGTGATATCCAGCAGAAACAGGCCGCGGGTCTGGGTGCCCACCCAGAGGGTGTTACTCTTACCCGCCTCGATGGCGGAGACGCCGCGAAGCTCGGCCTGGGCATATTGGGTTAGGCTAACCTTGTCCTGCGTCTGTTTAAGGCTGGCGAGGCCGTTGAGGGTGCCAATCCAGAGCCTCTCCTGTCTATCGCGATATAGGGTGTTGATACGCCCGCCGGGCAGGCCCGGGGTGTTGCTGCTGTCCAGGGTGGCCAGCAGCTTATTGCTGGCGGGGGAGTAGTAGAGCAGGCGGTTGTCGGCGGTGGCGAGCCAGAGGTTGCCCTCGGCGTCTTCGTCCAGGTCGACGATATCGTCGGGTAGCGGACTGTTACTGGCGTTGAAGGGCTCGAAGCGCCCACTGTCGGCGTGATAGCGGTTGATCCCTTCGTTACGGGTGATAAGCCATAGGGTATTGCGGCTGAAATGTAGTTTCTTGATGAATTTGGCCGAGGGGCCGCGTTCATCATCTCGAGTGTCGAAGATCTTGAAACGCTTTCCATCGTAGCGGTTGAGCCCGGCCTGGGTGGCGACCCACAGATGGCCATCCTTGTCGTTGACGATATCTGTGACCGTGTTCATCGACAGCCCCTCCTTGGCGCCGAATGAATCGAATTGCGGCTGATAGCTGAAGGCCTGGCTGTGCTGGCTCACCAAAAGCAGGAGTAAGAGGATGAAAGCTCTCATCTAGGCGCGCCAACTCGTGTATTTGCAAGTCATAACTTGGCCCTTGTGATCTAGGGGGCTGTTTGGCACTCAGTTTTTGGGGAATTGGGAGAGATAAATATCCTCATGGCCCCCCATAAAACGAGCACTTCTTGAGTGTTTAAGTTTAGAAGTCTTTGGGGAAATAGCGAGTTGAATGAATAAGATAATGTGCCGTTTTGGCCATAAGAAAGGGCAGCCTGAGCTGCCCTTTTGCGTTTAACGTCTCTGCCCTAGAAGATGAGGTGGGCGACACCGGCGATCACCGGCAGGGTGACCAGGGTTCTGAGGATAAAGATGACAAACAGCTCGACGATATTGACCGGGATCTTGCTGCCGATCAGCAGGGCACCGACTTCACTCATGTAGATCAGCTGGGTCACCGACATGGCGGCGATGATGAAGCGGGTCATGTCTGACTCGATGGAGCTGGCCAGGATAGAGGGAATGAACATGTCGGCAAAGCCCACCACTATGGTCTTAGAGGCCTCGGCGGCTTCCGGCACCTGCAGCAGTTCCAGCAGTGGAATAAAGGGCATGCCCAGATAGTTAAAGATAGGCGTGTATTCGGCGATCATCAGCGCCACGGTACCTATGGCCATCACCACAGGAATCACCCCGAAAATCATGTCGATGACATTCTTCAGACCATCTTTGACCGTGTGACCCACACCGTCGGCCTTGGCCGCCTTGGCCAGTGCCAGCTCTAGGCCCCAGGCGAATACGCCGCGGCCGTGGGGGATCACTTCATCGTCAGGGTGACGCGGCATCTCATCTATGTAGTGGTCTTTCTTCCAAGAGAGTGGTGGCAGTTTTGGTACGACAATCGCCGCCACGACACCGGCCAGACAGACGGTGAGATAGAAGGGCACGAACAGGTGTTCCAGCTTGACCTGGGAGATCACCACCAGTGAGAAGGTAATAGAGACCGCCGAGAAGGTGGTGCCTATCACCGCCGCCTCTCTCTGGGTGTAGAAACGGGATTCATACTGCTTGCTGGTCATCAGAATGCCGACGCTGCCATCACCCAGCCAGGAGGCCATACAGTCGATGGCGCTGCGGCCGGGCAGGTTGAACACGGGGCGCATCACCTTGGTCAGCAGGGTGCCGAAAAGCTCCAGCAGGCCGAAGTTTAGCAGCAGTGGTAGCAACATGCCGGCAAAGATAAACACGCAAAATAGCACGGGCAGCAGGTCGTTGAGTACGAGTGCGCCGGTATTACCCGAGTGAATCGCCTCAGGCCCAGTGCCGGTAAAGGTCAGCACGATAAAGATGGCGCCCAGGACACGCACCAGGGTCCACATGGGGCTGACATCGAGCAAGGCACCAAAGAAGGGATAGCGCTCGAGTATCGCTGGTTTTGCCAGCTTACAAATCAGCGTCGCGATAGCGGTGAGCACCACAATAGCGGTGACGATGGCGACAATGCTATCGCCCAATAGGTTTTGCAGCCCCTTAGATACGATGGCGATGGGGATCGTGATGGCATCTTGATAGCTAATGGGGGTCATGAAGAGTAACAGTCCGATAATGGAGGGGACTAGAAACGTCAGCACTGTTTTTATGTTATGGGTTTGTTTTTCAGCCACTTTATTTAGCCTTTATTCTTAGCTTCCCAAGCATGGGTCGCCATCTACTCAAAGATCCGTTAATCAATACACTCTGAATATCCATTCATGAGATAAGCGGGGAAGGTTACCCCCTAAGTCCAGTGATGTAAAACGATTATAATGCTTGGTGAACGGTTTCACCGTCGCAGCATAGTTATTAGCACTTTATGACTATTTATATTGTACCTAAATTGCCAAGCGCTAGGCTAGGTAAATATTGGTTAAACTCTTTTGAAAACAAGGTTGTGTGATTGTTGCAGCGCTGTTGCGTGGTGGCGGACTGTTGGAGCTGGGAGGTCTCATAATTGGGATGGTGCGCTATTATTCTCAAGGTATGATTTCTGTCGAGATTTTATGCCGTTCGTGTCAGAAATATGCGCTAGACCTCTGCAAAAATTTCTGATTCCATATATGGTTAACCGATGAGTGTGTTAAATGATAAAGGACCTATGACTTCAAAAGAGCAGAAACTGTCTAAATTAGCATTTAGGTTTGGCTTGCTTGGACTCTTAGGACATCTTATCGGCCTGCTGGCGGCTAGCTTAGGATTTAGCGATTACAGCGGCCAGGGCTTTAGCTTCTTTAATTTTTCCCTGAGTGAGCTGGGTCAGTATGGCCACTCCGAGCTTGCCGTCGTGTTTAACGGTGGTCTCTTCTTTGGTAGCCTGAGCCTGGTGTTGTTTGCCCTGTTTGCCCTGCAAAACAGCGATGGCCCCTGGGTGCTGACCAGTTTCTCTGTGTTGGTGTCGTCGTTGCTGGCGCTGGCCTGTGTCGGCCTGTTTCCGGTTAACGTCTACCACTTGCATATCTTAGGCATAGAATATTTCTTCTACTTCGCGGCGATGAGCGTGGCGGCCTATCTTATCTATCTGCTAAGACGCAGAGGCAGACCCAAGCGATTTGCCCTGCGCGGCAGCCTGTTGCTCTCTGGCCTGACGCTGGGGTTGCTCTTGGTGTTTATCCTGATGGCCCATACCGATGATGGCATGGTGGCTAACGGGACTTGGTTTTATCATGATCTCGTGATGGTCGAGCCAAGACCCGAGATCCGTTTTCCGGTGATCATGGAGTGGGCGGCCCTGTTTAGCTTTATGGGGTGGTTGCTCTCGCTGGTGTGGACCCAGCGAGAGATGCGTCGACTCGATTAACCTTACGCAGTGGGTTAAGCCGAGCTTTCTTTTCCTTAATCTGGTTGAATCCTGATTAGGCCTTATCTTTCATTTAACTTTGCGTCTTTAGCTTTGAGTCTTTAGCTTTGAGTCAGACCGGGCAGCTGGTGCCAATAGCCGTTACACTGCCTGTCGTGGCTGGCCGATTTGGCCGGGAGTGCATCGGCCAAGTCGATGGATGCCAGTGACGAGGGGGAGATACGGAAATAGTCGACCCCCAGCGCCTGCATCTGAGTCTGCTGGTCGCACAGATCCATATAGTTGGCTGACTGTGTCTGAATACCGTTGAGACGCAGCAGCGGCTGATCTTCCTGAGTCTGCACCAATAGGCCCTCGGGGTTTTCGATACAGATGGTCTGACACTTATCCTTGGTCAGCCCCTTGTGACGGGCGGTAAAGCAGCGGGCCGAGTGGGCCAGCGGCATGTAGCCATGGCCGAATACCTCGACTTCGACCTGGCGCGGGGCGAGATCGTCGAGCACCTGGGTGAGCCAGGCCTTGGACAGTTCCAGCGGCATCACGAAACGCTGCATGCCCCAGCTGGCAAACTTTTTCAGCGTCGCGGCGTTATAGCTGTTGACGCTGGGGCCACAGACGAAGGGGATGCCTTGTTCCTTGGCCAGGTAGATGGCGCCCACATCGTTGGCCTCGATGGCGAATTCGCCATTTTCCACCTGCTTCTTAAGTTCGGTAAATTCCGATTGTGCCTCGATGAGTGTCAGGGTCGAGAGCACCACCTCCTTGCCGGCCGCCTTTAGCATGCGTGCCAGGTCGAGATAGTCACTAAACTTGAGCTCGCGGCGACGACTGCATACTGTCTCGCCCAGATAGACTAATGGTACGCTGCTCTGGGCCGCTGTTTCATAAAACTCGATCACCTTCTCTTTGGGCCAGCAATATTGGATCGGTCCTAATGAGGTTTTCATCTTGTTATCCTTTTGTCTTTTTGCTCGCGGTTTTTGTCCGCAGTTATTGCCCGTAATTATTGCCAGGTGCGCTCATAGGCGCCGAGTGTGGTGACCTGCCCCTCGGAGACCTTGGCCAGGGCCTGGTCCCATTGGGCCTGAGTGCTGTAGGCCTGTGGGTCGTTCAGGTAGGTGTCTATCGCCTGACGCCACACCCGGGTGACCTGCTCCACGTAGGCCGGACTGCGCTGACGCCCCTCGATCTTGAGAGACACCACACGGGCCTTGGCGAGCTCAGGTAGCAGGCTGAGTGTATTGAGGCTGGTGGGAGACTCCAGCAGGTGCGAGGCCTCCTGGCTGTCGCTGGTGGTGTAGCGTCCCTTGCAGACCACGGGATAGCCCATCTGCTCGTCTTTACCTGACTGGTCGATCAACACATCATTGAGCCGGGTCTGTTGGCTGTCGCCCACATCCTGCCAGCGTACGTGTTTCGCCGGTGAGCAGGAGCCGCCCGTGTTGGGGGATTGGCCCGTCACATAGGAGGAGAGGTGGCAACGCCCCTCGGCCATGATGCACAGACTGCCGAAGGCGAACACCTCCAAATCTACCGGGGTCACCTTGGCAAGGTCTCTGACCTGCTTCATCGACAGTACCCGTGGCAGTACCACGCGGTCGATATTGAACTCCTGCTTGTAGAGGCTAAGGGCGCCCAGGTTGGTGGCACTAGCCTGCACCGACAGATGCAAGGGCAGGTGGGGATAGCGGCTGTGGGCATAGTCCAGCAGGGAGAGATCCGCCATGATCAAGGCATCGACGCCCGTATTGGCCGCCAGATCGATCGCCTGGTACCAGCGCTGCTCCTCGCCCGGTTTAGGGAAGGTGTTGATGGTGAGAAAAATCTTCTTACCGGCTCTTTGGGTCAGCCTGGCCGCCTCGGCCAATTTTTCCGGTGTAAAGTTAAGCCCGGCGAAGGAGCGGGCATTGGTATCGTTTTTTAGCCCAAGGTAGACGGCGTCGGCACCGGCGTTTAAGGCGACCTTGAGGGAGGCGAGGTTACCCGCCGGACAAAGAAGTTCCATGTGCTGTTCTCCCTTAAAAAGTGTGCAGTGTAAAAGGGATTGGCTGAACAATTCTTGATGTAAAACAGGTTTGTGATCATAAAATCTGGTTAAAATTGATTTCCTTATCACTCTCGACAGCAGTTGTCGGGAACCTGACTAAACATTGATCGAGGTCACGATTTCGGTCCGCAAATTTGGTAGGAGAACGTCAGTCATGCAGCGAAGTGTGTTGGCAAATATGGCCAAACATCTATTGCAATATGGCCCTAAGGTCATAGCTAAGCCTTTAAACTTAGTGCCTTTTTCGATTAAGGCTCAGCTTCTTGAGCGCATCTTAAATCTGCTGATGTCGGCGCAGGTCAAAGATGGTGAACTGGATTTCTTGCAGGGGCACTGGGTGAAGATCTCTGTGACCGATCTCGAGTTAAGCTTCGAGGTGAGCTTCGATGAGCGCCTTATCGTTCGCGAAAGTGGCGAGGCGGAGGTGAGCTTCAGCGCCTGTAGCCAGGCGCTACTGCTGATCGCCGCCGCGAAGGAAGACCCTGACACCTTATTTTTCCAGCGCCGTCTGGCCATCGAAGGAGATACCGAGCTGGGTCTCGAGGTCAAGAACCTGCTGCTCAGCATTGAGTTCGATTCCATGCCGCTGATTATGCGCCAGAGCATCACTCAGGCGGCGAGTATGCTGACCCAGTTGCAGCGCCAGGCCGATATGTCTTGGGCTTGATAGCCTTATGATGGCGAGCGGCAATAAAAAAGCGAAGCCTGAGCTTCGCTTTTTTATTTGTTCATATTTGACTATCTGATGATAGCTATCTGTGCTTGGCCCGTTAGTCGATCGGCTTGCCGGTGATCAGGTGATACTTGACCAGGAGTTCATCCTGGGATTCCACATGGGCTGGGTCCGGATCGATACAGTCGATGGGGCAAACGGAGACGCAGGTAGGCTTGTCGTAGTGGCCGACGCATTCGGTGCACAGGTTAGGATCTATCTCATAGATCTCTTCCCCCATGGTGATCGCCTGGTTGGGACACTCAGGTTCACACATGTCACAGTTGATACAGCTGTCGTCGATCAGTAATGCCATTTTGTTTGTAACACCTTGTTTCTGTCTTTAATAACAATCGCTTACTTATAGTTATGATTGTTGTCGATACTTTACGTTAGGCCGTATAAGAGCCCTTGCTTCACTTTGATTTTCCATTTTCAGTAACACAAAATAGCAACACAAACTTGGCCGAGTTTAATGTGATTCTTCTAATCCAAATGAAGAATATTTCTATCTCATTTAGTGGAGAAAATGGCTTGGAACCTATTGTATCACAGCGTTCGGATAGACCTAGCTTATCAGATTATAAATTAGCATTGGCCAAGTGGGAGTCACTTACACCACCTTACTCGGCTACACACATACAATCTTGTGTTACGGCGGCGAAAAAGATTCTGGCTTATGACGGAAAGCATAGACGCTCAAAGTATGAGAAACAGAGCTTTTTGCGCATTGACTTTAATAAGGCTGGGAAGGTTACCTACTATACATGCTATCCACCAGAGCTCGGTATCAGGAATCGAACCTTAGGGTGTTTTCCTCAACTGCAACCTCAGGTAGCGAGAATCAAGGCGGCAGAGATCGCAAATGGTGTGCGAACTGATGATACCGTTCATGGTGCGTTTGCCGTTTACTATGAAGACTTGAAGCGGAAGTTTGAGTCAGGAGCTTTAAAAGGGCGTTCCGTTGAAACATATGATTGTAGGTTAAAAAAGTTAAGGCTCTATTTTTCGTCAAAGATGATTTTCTCTGAGATTACGATAAGTGATTTAGAATCTGTTCTTCAGGAGATTATTGCTAACGAGTCTGCGAATTACGCAAATGAACTCTATGCCGAGCTTCGGAGAGTTTGGCGGTTTTGTGCCGGTAGATTTGCCGATGGTAATGACGTTGCCAAGCGTTGTGCGGATGATTATGTATCCTCACGAGTCAAAAGACCGGGGCCGTGTCGTTTATATACTGATTTAGATAGTATGAGCATTCTTTGGAACAAGTTAGCCTTAACTTCGAGTCTACATCAACGAAATGCCGTTAGATATATGATTATTACTGGCTTGAGACCTGTTAATGTTGCTTCGTTGAAATGGGAGTGGATTGATGATGAATCTAATCCCACAAAAATATTTTATCCTGCGGGCGTTATGAAAAATAGTAAGCCTTTTACACTTCCTGTGACGCGCCAGATTAGGCAAATTCTGAAGGAACAAAAAAACTGGAGAGATAACGTCGCTCCCAGCTGCAATCTTGAGTATGTTTTTCTTAAACCTAGTGAGCCTATGGATGGTTTTTCACAGCGTTCCCTGGATGCTCTAGTTAAAGATTATTTCCCCGTCGATGGGGTTTTGGGAAAGCGTACTGAGCATACCGTAAAAGGTCGTGATGGTGCATTTAATACTTTGTGTCGAAAGTTTGTTCGAAGTCACGTTAAGGCGATATTTAGGCAGCAGGGAGAGACTTTACAGGAGGCGACAAATGTCGCGAGACTTTGTTTACATCACTCTGGACATCTTGATGATGATCTACTGTAGTGGTCAACTAAAATTGGCCACGGTTTTGTATTCAAGCCAGTATCTTCGCTCTGACTCATTGGGTGTCAGCCCACCGTTATATTGATGTGGTCTCAGCTGACTKTAATACCCCGTCACATATCGCGAAATTTCACTCTTAGCCTCACCGATATCCCGATAGCCGGTCATCGGTATCCATTCTGTTTTTAAGCTTCTAAAGAAGCGCTCCATCGGGCTGTTGTCCCAGCAGTTTCCTCGTCGACTCATGCTCTGCTTAATCTGATAGCGCCAGAGCTGTTGGCGGAAGCGGCGGCTGGTATAGTGGCTTCCTTGGTCACTATGRAACATTAGGTCTTTSGGCCTTCCTCGCGCCTCAAAGGCCATGGTTAGTGCCTTGCTTGTTAGCGCACTATCGGGCGAAAATGACATCGCCCACCCCACCGGTTTTCGTGCAAACAAGTCCAGAACAACGGCAAGGTAAGCCCATCGTTTTCCTGTCCACACATAGGTCACANGGCCTTCCTCGCGCCTCAAAGGCCATGGTTAGTGCCTTGCTTGTTAGCGCACTATCGGGCGAAAATGACATCGCCCACCCCACCGGTTTWCGTGCAAACAAGTCCAGAACAACGGCAAGGTAAGCCCATCGTTTTCCTGTCCACACATAGGTCACATCGCCACACCACACTTGATTGGGAGCCGTCACAGCAAACTGGCGGTCAAGGAGATTAGGGATGGCGACATGCTCCTTGTCTGCCTTTTTGTAGCGATGTTGCGGCACCTGGCTGCTCACTAGCCTCAGCTTCTTCATCAGCCTTGTGGCACGATAGCGCGTCAATCTCACGCCAGCTGTCGTCACCATATCAGCCAGGGTTCTGGCACCCGCTGACCCATTGCTGGCTTCATAAGCCTCCCGCACCATGCTGTGCACTGTAGGATCCCCTCATAATTCATACCCCCAGCAGCCGTAAATGAGTGATAACTCAGCCAGCTTCCTGGCAGCATGGAGTAGGTCATCGGCTGACATTGGGTATCTGTCTCGTCGTCGCATCAGCTCTTTTCCCATCCGCACTATCGATAACACATTACGTTTCTTCACCGTATTGGCCTGGAAATGTCGTTGCAATTGCTTCGCTTCACCAAAGAGTCCCACCCACCAAAATGCCAATTGCACCAGCTGTAGGATCCCCTCATAATTCATACCCCCAGCAGCCGTAAATGAGTGATAACTCAGCCAGCTTCCTGGCAGCATGGAGTAGGTCATCGGCTGACATTGGGTATCTGTCTCGTCGTCGCATCAGCTCTTTTCCCATCCGCACTATCGATAACACATTACGTTTCTTCACCGTATTGGCCTGGAAATGTCGTTGCAATTGCTTCGCTTCACCAAAGAGTCCCACCCACCAAAATGCCAATTGCACCAGCAAGGCTATCAATAGCAGGATATCCATTCTTGCCGCATCACGTGTTCGGCTGTGGCGTAAACCAAATCCGTAAGCCGGACTTTTTAAGTCCCTAAAAGTCTCTTCTATCTGCATTCGCTTTTGGTAAAGATTAACCAGTTTCTTAGGTGGCATGGCTTCCATCGTGAGGTTGGTCACCAGTGCCCAAGGCTCTTTTGCCGTCAGCTCATAGGTCCATTGGGCGGTATGATGACAGTCGGTCGTCGTACTGCGCTGACCTTTACGTCCTTTACCTCGTGCCTTAAAC
>NZ_JAKEVJ010000190.1:0-703 GCF_022398425.1 Shewanella sp. Isolate7
TCGCGAGTTAAGCAGATCTCCCCAGATAAGAGCATGAACTTTCTTTGCACTGCTGCATCATTTACGGTGGCCATTAGATCACGTGATTTCGTCGTCTTGTGCCAACTCATCTCTAGCCTACGCCTCATATGATGTTCTTATTCATCAGCTCGCAAATTTGCTAGCGGCTTCCTTCAGACCAATCCTCGCGGATAAGCCCTTGCCATTCGCTAGTAGTTAACGTTTAATAACAGTATGTTATTCTCTTTTTGAAAGAGTAACGGTGATCTTCCTACAGAGGACTTTCACCTCATTAGTTCATGCCCATGCTGGGCGCTGAGGAATCCCCTGATAACTTTGAGATAAATCATGAAATTAGAGTGAACTTACACCTTGGAATGTGATCTGATTAAGCGCAAACAAAAACCAATCACGGACTTCCAAGGTGCAAGCATTAACTATCTTACATCAATCCCTCTATCAACATTGCCCAGAAATTCACCAAAAGCGTCTAAATACCCTCATGGTTGCTTGCCGGGCTCTCATTGATTCAGACCGTCTTACATTGACCGCTTTAGGTCGTCATATTGATGGAACTCATGCGCAAACCAAACATTCGATTAAGCGTATCGACAGGTTGCTCGGCAACCATCATCTTCATCACGAGAGACTAGCGGTCTACCAATGGCATGCTAAGTGGTTACTGACACAGCACACCATGCCC
>NZ_JAKEVJ010000191.1:0-695 GCF_022398425.1 Shewanella sp. Isolate7
CGACCTAAAGCGGTCAATGTAAGACGGTCTGAATCAATGAGAGCCCGGCAGGCAACCATGAGGGTATTTAGACGCTTTTGGTGAATTTCTGGGCAATGTTGATAGAGGGATTGATGTAAGATAGTTAATGCTTGCACCTTGGAAGTCCGTGATTGTTTTTTGTTTGCGCTTAATCAGATCACATTCCAAGGTGTAAGTTCACTCTAATTTCATGATTTATCTCAAAGTTATCAGGGGATTCCTCAGTGCAAAACCACCTGATACTTTAACTATTTCACTTTTGTTTAATTCAGTCATAAAATTCTTCCTTATTTATCACTATACAAATAGTGCCCCAAAGCCCATCCACCGCCAAAAATTCCAGCCAGACCCGCAGCACCTTCGAGAATAGCCCAGGCTATTACGGGTACCGCACCACCATTCACCTGCTCAATCTCATTCATTGTTAGGGAAACTGCGAACAAGTCCTGCAATTTAGGTATCGAGCGAGGTTTTGAGCGGCCCGCCTGATTTTTGAACGCTAAGTGTTCAATTTTGGCCAACATACTGCCGTTTTACGCCGAATTTCGACCTAATTCCAGGCTGTTCCCGGATTTCAGACAGATCTTGGCTGTCGTCGTAACATCTGGTCTACTTTAAACAGGTTCGCCAAAGTGAATAGCATGGCTAACTGTGAGTCATTTTTCGTCAGCCCT
>NZ_JAKEVJ010000192.1:0-676 GCF_022398425.1 Shewanella sp. Isolate7
GCCATCTTCTGCTGCAATTTTGCTACGATGATTCAAGTAATCATTGTCTGCTACATTGATGAAGAATTGGCTATCTGCAGCATTAGGGGCAGCAGTACGCGCCATCGCGATTGTGCCAACTGTATTTTTCAAGCCATTATCTGCTTCATTATTAATCGCTTTAGCAGTCGGTTTTTCCAGCATATCAGATGTAAAACCACCCCCTTGAATCATAAAACCATCAATCACACGATGAAAAATGGTACTATCGTAAAAGCCTTTTTCGGCATATTGTACGAAGTTAGCAACTGTTTTAGGTGCTTTTTTCTCGTCCAAAGTCAGCGCAATATTGCCCATATTGGTTTCAATGACTGCGCGTGTTTCGGCAAATGCAGAGAAACTTGCCATGCCCAATAAAGCCGTAACAACCATTTTGTGTACTGTTTTTGTCATAGATTATTCTCCTTATGTGATAAAGTCGATATTGTATAAAATCCACTACATTGCCAACACCTTTATGTACTCTTTGTACACGGTGGGCATTATTGCTTTGTGTCTTTTCATTTTAATTCACTATAACAAAGTATTGTGTAAGGAACGGTAAAATAAAGAAAAAGCAGCCTGAAAATAGGTCTGCTTTTTTCTGCATCTTATTCTGCCTTTTGCTTGGCTTCACGCGCTTGCTTAGCTTCGGCGC
>NZ_JAKEVJ010000193.1:0-661 GCF_022398425.1 Shewanella sp. Isolate7
TAAATCTTGCTGAATTCGTCTTGCGTAAATCTTGCTGAATTCGTCTTGCGCCATTGCGCTTCTTGGAATCGTCAAAGGACGCTTTAATCAGCACATCACGAGCCGCACGCTTAATCGCTCTTGGACTCAGTGTCATGCCATTCTGGCGCCAGGTGTAATACCCACTACGCGATACCTTGAGCACATCAACCATCCGCTTGAGAGAAAAACGGTGCTGATGCTCAAGGATGAACTCAAATCTGGCTACTTTTGGTTCTTCGCGAAGTAGGTGGCCGCCTTTTTTAAAATGGCTAAATCTTCGGCTTGTTCAGCGAGTTGGCGTTTAAGTCTTGCGACCTCGGCAGCAAGTTCCGCTTCTCTTGACGTGGTGTTTGATTTCTTCTCAGCACTAGAGCGCCAACTGTAGAGTTGTGACTCGTAAAGATTAAGCTCACGCGCTGCTGCGGCTACACCAATTTTCAGAGCAAGCTTCAGCGCTTCTGTTTTAAATTCTTGCGTGTGGATCTTGCGGGGTTTCTTTGTTGACATATTTCGCCTCAATAAGCGAGTTTACTCACTTAGCGAGATGTCCAAAAGTATTGGATCAGATCAAAAAGCCCCTATTAGGGGCTTTTTAATGCCTGTTAATTACGTTTTTACTAACAGGCATTGCCTGTTGGGC
>NZ_JAKEVJ010000194.1:0-659 GCF_022398425.1 Shewanella sp. Isolate7
GTTGTGCGCCGTAGTGAATTGTTGTTTAACGAAAAATGGGCAGCAAACCCCAGTGATTTAATTATTTTTGAATGTGAAGCAGGCGACATCGTTGTGCGCCGTAGTGAATTGTTGTTTAACGAAAAATGGGCAGCAAACCCCAGTGATTTAATTATTTTTGAATGTGAAGCAGGCGACATCGTATTACAAAATCAGGGGCAAGAACAGGCTGAATTATTGTTATTATCAGGTGTACCGATTGATGAGCCGATTGCTGCCTATGGGCCTTTTGTGATGAATACGCCCGATGAAATCCGTGAAAGCATTGAAGCGTATCGGCGTGGTGAATATGGCTCACTAGATTAAATCTAGTAAAACAAGCAGTTATTCTATTATTTTAGGATAATTGTGCAAAAGCAGCCTGAAAATAACTATGCAAGTTGCATATTTAATAGCATCGTTATATTATTGATGCAAATCAAGTTTTTTCTAACTAGATTACCCTACACATCTAGTCAGGTATAGACTTGCTTTGTTCACTCAATCCTACATCTAATCACAAGAAAGGCACTACTCATGTCAAACATTCATGAAGCGTGGGCTGGCTTTACTGCTGACGATTGGCAAACCGAAATCAATGTACGTGATTTCATTCAAAAAAACTACACACCATACGAAGG
>NZ_JAKEVJ010000195.1:0-653 GCF_022398425.1 Shewanella sp. Isolate7
AGAACACCCGTTTCGGATCATCAAATGTCAGTTCGGCTTTATCAAAGCACGCTATAAAGGGCTGACGAAAAATGACTCACAGTTAGCCATGCTATTCACCTTGGCGAACCTGTTTAAAGTAGACCAGATGTTACGACGACAGCCAAGATCTGTCTGAAATCCGGGAACAGCCTGGAATTAGGTCGAAATTCGGCGTAAAACGGCAGTATATTGGCCAAAATTGAACAGTTAGCGTTCAAAAATCAGGCGATACCTAAATTGCAGGACTTGTTCGCAGTTTCCCTAAAGCTTGGCTGATGTTCGTTCCTCACAAAGTATAGCCAAGCTGTAGCCGCCCCTTAACGTGGGCGTTAAATGCACTTTCTAGCATCTGTGTCATTGTGCGTAATATCAATCTCTTATATTGTAGTGGCATAGTGAATTTGGCCACCTGAATAGACGAAGTGATAGACTCACTTCCAGAGAAAAGGTGGTAGAAATGAAGAACACAAGACCGACATTCAGTGCAGAGTTCAAATTAGAAGCTGCGCAGCTGGTAACGAAACAGGGATACAGCATAACTGAGGCTGCAAGCGCGATGGGCGTCAGTAATTCAGCCATGCGTAAATGGGTAAACCAGCTTAGACAGGAGAAGCAAGGCGTATCCCCCAAAG
>NZ_JAKEVJ010000196.1:0-637 GCF_022398425.1 Shewanella sp. Isolate7
CATCATCGCCATCGCCGTCCTCTCCTTTGCCACCATGTTCATCTCCTCTCCCATTGAACTGGTGATATTGCGCTTCTTAATCGGCATCGTCATAGGCGCCGATTACCCCATAGCCACCTCTATGGTTGCCGAATTCTCCCCCACCAAACAGCGTGCCTTCACCATGGGCTTCATCGCCGCCATGTGGTACGTGGGCGCGACGGCGGCCAACATGGTAGGCTTCCTATTGTACGATGTGGCCGACGGTTGGCGTTGGATGTTTGGTAGCGCCGTCATCCCCTGTTTAGTGATCCTTCTCGGACGATTCCACCTGCCGGAATCCCCAAGATGGCTGCTTAAGAAAGGACGCACCGAGGAGTGTAAGCAGGTCATGAATCAATTTTTTGGCAAAGATATCAGCCTTAATTTTGAGACCGCAGAGCAGACTAAATACAGCAAGCTGTTCGAGCCGGTTTATCTGAAACGTATCTTATTTGTCGGCATTATCTGGACCTGCCAGGTGATCCCCATGTTCGCCATCTATACCTTTGGTCCCGAAATCATCGAACTGCTGGGCTTCACCGATGGAAAAGATGCGGCCCTGGGTAATATTGTCATCAGTATCTTCTTCATGGCGGGTTGCATTCCGGCCATGTAC
>NZ_JAKEVJ010000197.1:0-630 GCF_022398425.1 Shewanella sp. Isolate7
ACATACGCCAACGGGCGAATCACGATATGCTCGCCATTATCGCTAACCAATTTCGGTGGCATGGCTTTTAATTTGCCACCGTAAAACATATTCAGAAACATAGTCGCCAAAATATCATCACGATGATGACCAAGCGCAATTTTGGTACAACCCAATTCTTTCGCTGTACGATACAAAATGCCGCGCCGCAAACGGCTGCACAGCGAACACGTCGTTTTGCCTTCATCTAATACGCGTTTGACGGTGGAATACGTGTCTTCTTCCACGATTTTGTACGGCATACCGATGCCATCCAAATATTCAGGTAGCACATGTTCAGGAAAACCCGGTTGTTTTTGGTCAAGATTTACGGCGACCAGCTCAAATTCAATCGGTGCAGACACTTGCAGTTGGCGCAAAATATCCAGTAGTGCGTAACTGTCTTTGCCACCTGACAAACATACCATGATTTTGTCGCCGTTTTCAATCATATTGAAATCGTTAATCGCATCGCCGACTGCGTGGCGCAAACGTTTGTTTAACTTATTGTTTTCTAATTCGGTTTTGCTTTTTTTAGACATAACAGTATTTTACTTTCTATCTAAAAGCAGCCTGAAAACGCTTTTTTTTGGTTTTCAGGCTGCTTTTTAT
>NZ_JAKEVJ010000198.1:0-614 GCF_022398425.1 Shewanella sp. Isolate7
TAGATCACGTGATTTCGTCGTCTTGTGCCAACTCATCTCTAGCCTACGCCTCATATGATGTTCTTATTCATCAGCTCGCAAATTTGCTAGCGGCTTCCTTCAGACCAATCCTCGCGGATAAGCCCTTGCCATTCGCTAGTAGTTAACGTTTAATAACAGTATGTTATTCTCTTTTAGAAAGAGTAACGGTGATCTTCCTACAGAGGACTTTCACCTCATTAGTTCATGCCCATGCTGGGCGTACACAAAGCGCTGCACTCGGATAAATTACTCGCTGCGCTCCTAATTTACCTGTGAGCGCGGCGTTAGCACATAGAAAAATTAATCTGAAACTCATCAACATGGAACTAAAGTTCTAACACGATAATGTCCGTGCGACCTGAGGTCGTATGAAGCGTTGTTCACCGCTTAACGAGTGAACCATCTGTATCACCAGATGAACCTACGAGCCTGAATAAAGCAGCGGCTCGGACAATGTAACGAAACTTGGCCGTTAGGCTGAGTGGGAAAAGAATCGTGAGAGGACGTTCCTCCTGAAAACCACAATTCGGGTAAGTGCTAGGTAGTCAGTATGATGAACGTATGTGAATCCATTCAAGGTGCGTTATATGATG
>NZ_JAKEVJ010000199.1:0-600 GCF_022398425.1 Shewanella sp. Isolate7
GAGTGTGTCAGAGGGGGGTAGAATTCCACGTGTAGCAGTGAAATGCGTAGAGATGTGGAGGAATACCGATGGCGAAGGCAGCCCCCTGGGATAACACTGACGTTCATGCTCGAAAGCGTGGGTAGCAAACAGGATTAGATACCCTGGTAGTCCACGCCCTAAACGATGTCAATTAGCTGTTGGGGTACTTGATGCCTTAGTAGCGTAGCTAACGCGTGAAATTGACCGCCTGGGGAGTACGGTCGCAAGATTAAAACTCAAAGGAATTGACGGGGACCCGCACAAGCGGTGGATGATGTGGATTAATTCGATGCAACGCGAAGAACCTTACCTGGTCTTGACATGTACGGAAGAACTCAGAGACGAGTTTGTGCCTTCGGGAACCGTAACACAGGTGCTGCATGGCTGTCGTCAGCTCGTGTCGTGAGATGTTGGGTTAAGTCCCGCAACGAGCGCAACCCTTGTCATTAGTTGCCATCATTAAGTTGGGCACTCTAATGAGACTGCCGGTGACAAACCGGAGGAAGGTGGGGATGACGTCAAGTCCTCATGGCCCTTATGACCAGGGCTTCACACGTCATACAATGGTCGGTACAGAGG